>JAYTMX010000031.1:0-13737 GCA_043728155.1 bacterium | reverse complement strand
ACACCTATTTGCATGCGTATCTGATTGATAAATATAATCACTGTTTTAGATTTATGAGCGATTGCAGTTAATTTACGTAATGCCTGACTCATGAGTCTCGCCTGTTTACCAACGTGATGAGCGCCCATGTCTCCCTCTATTTCGTCCCTTGGGGTGAGTGCCGCCACTGAGTCTATAATTAAAACGTCTACTTTTCCTGATCTTACTATTGATTCAGCAATCTCGAGTGCTTGCTCACCATTGTCTGGTTGCGATATTAAGAGTTCGTTAATATTCACTCCAAGCTTTTTTGCGTACTCTGGATCCATTGCATGCTCAGCGTCAATAAATGCACACAGCCCACCCATCTTTTGAGCTTCGGCGATAACGTGTAATGTTAATGTTGTTTTACCTGATGACTCAGGTCCAAATATTTCCACGATTCTACCACGCGGTAATCCGCCGACACCAAGGGCATAGTCGAGGCCGATTGATCCGGTTGGCACTACTTCGATGTCAACTTTTGGAGCAGAGCCAAGCTTCATGATTGCCCCCTCTCCGAACTTATCTTGTATTGATTTTAGAAGTGCATCACTTCTTCCTTCGCTGCTGCTCAGACTTCTGTCGTTATCAGCGTCACCTTTTATTTTTTTAACTACTACTTTTTTTGCTTTTTTAGCTAATGGCATATTTTTATTTTATTTTTAAATCTATATTTCTAATATATTAATTTTATCATAAAAATATAGCCTTAAAAAAAATTGTGAACATGTTGACTATATTATATTTTTCTTGTTTTTGTTATTTATCTATAAACTTTAACTATTAATTATTTTATTTTTTATGCTATAATATTAGAATAATTTTTAATGAAAAAAGTAATTTTATTTTTAATAATATCTACAATCCCTGCTTTTTCATATGCAGAAAATAACATAATACAAATATCTACCACCACATATTCCAACTCAATAGTACAACCACAAGCTTCTTCTTCGCAGATCAATGCAACCACCACAACCTTAGTCCCGGAAGAAAAATATATACAGATAATTAACAGTTGTAAATTCAACTTTACTGGAACATGCGTGAGTGTCAGAAGTGGCCCGCACAAAAAAGCTAAGAAAATATTTGGAGCCAGAAATGGAATAGTTTTAAAAGTCTCTGAAAAAGTAATTAATAGCGAAGGGTCCTGGTATAAAATATCTTTTGAAAATGAAAAACTAATCTACGAAGAGAGAGTAAAAAGTGATATGTATGTCAATGCAAGTTATACTGTTCCTGTGCAGAGTCTCGCTCCAGAATTTTACAACGAGATTAGTGGTCATGATGAGACCAAGAGTATAGTAGTTGATCTTAGTGAGCAAAAGCTTTACGCCTATCAAAGCGGCACACTTTACATGTCATCAAAAGTTTCTACAGGGCTGAGTGACACACCAACTACGCCTAATGAATATTACATCTTCTACAAGACACCAAGCAGGTACATGCAGGGTCCGACAGATAGAAAAGGTTTGATTAAAAGCTACTCAGTTAATTTATTTAATTCTACGACCACTTCAACATCAACTAGGAATTATTTGATTAATAGCAAAGCATATGCAACTGATGTGAGTGTCAAAGATTATTATGACCTTCCTGGTGTACCATACACTATGTATTTTGATTCGGACGGTAGTGCTATACATGGCGCTTATTGGCATAATGATTTTGGACGTAATCACTCACATGGATGTGTTAATATGAATATAAAAGATTCTGAAAAGTTATATCTCTGGGCAAATGCCGGAACTAGTGTAATTATTAGGAAGTAGTTTTTTCTAATTTGTTTTTATGTTATAATATAAATACTAAAATAGTATTAGGGCGGTTAGCTCAGTTGGTAGAGCGCTACATTGACGTTGTAGATGTCAGGGGTTCGAATCCCTTATCGCCCACAAAAGATCCTTTATTTTTCTCATGCAAAAACTTCTATTCTCTGTTGTATTATTATTTGGAATTATTGGTATATTTTATTATATTTCAAAAATAGAATTATCTAGTGTGGTTAACCTTGGCAGTACAAAAGAAAATTATAATAAAGTATTAAAAATCAAGTTAAATCAAAGCGATGATTCAGAAGATCTTGGAATTATTTTTAAAGTCGATTTAGCTGACAGTCCAATAAAAAGAGAACTTGGCTTATCTTATAGGAAAAGTATGTGTGATAATTGTGGTATGTTTTTTTCTTTCCCAAAAGAAGACTTTTATGCTTTTTGGATGAAAGATATGAATTTTGATCTAGATATTATTTTTATTAATAGTGAGTTCGAGATAGTTAACATATTTTCAGAAATTAAAAAAGATAGTTATATTAAAAGTAACCCAGCTAGCTCAGAGAAAATTAAAAATACAGAAGCTGCTGCGTATGTATTAGAGTTAAATTCTAAAAAGGCTGAAGAAAAAGGATTAAAAGTTGGAGATAAGGTTATCTTAGAATAATTTAAGTATTTTGTACAAGATTTGCAGCATATAGACAAGTATTGATTTTTGTTGCATATTAGTGTAGTATTAAGATTATGAATATTTGGAGCATAACTACAAAAAAATATAGTTTATTTTTAGCTGACACTATTTTCTTTTTGTCTGCGCTCTATTTTGCTTTATGTATAAGGCGTTTTGAATTTGTAAGCGTTGAGTACTTCTTATCTCATCTGCCAACTTTTTCAATTATATACATTACTTTTATTATTGGCATGTACATCATGAACATGTACGAAGTCTTATACATTTCGAACAGATTAAAGAAAATAAAAAGTATTCTATACGTTGCTGTCTCTTCTATTTTTATTGGCAATACTTATTTTTATATTTTTCATAGTGATTACACACCAAAGACTGTTTTGATTATACAACTTTTAATACTATCTATTTTTTGTATATTAATTAGAATCCTAAATGAAAATAAAAACAAATTAAAAATAGCAATTATCTCAAATGAATACTATAAAAAAGAAATACAAGAAAATATAAAAGATAGTGAGTCACTAGAAATACTAGCTTCAGTTCAAAATATGATTAATAATTCTGATAGGTATGCAGATGTCAATGTTATGAGTACTATAAAAAATAGTGAGATCAGTATTTTGGTTGTAGATATGTACGATAAAAAATATTCGAGGTTGTTACCTCACATATATGACTTATCTAAAGCAGGACTAAAAGTTATGGATACTAATTCTTTTTATGAGTTCCTTTTTAAGAAGACTACATTAGAGAGTGTTAGTTACAGCTGGTTTTTTAAAGAAGTGAAAGCTAATACAAAAGTCTATGAACTTTTCAAAAGAGCAATAGATTTAATTTTATGTGCCCCTGTTTTTATTGCCTGGGCATTAATTCATCCTTGGGTTTATTTTACTATCAAAAATGATGATAAGGGTGAGGTGTACAGTGTGCAAGAGAGGCTGGGTAGATACAATAAAAAAATATTTATTAAAAAGTACAGAACAATGTCTTTTACCGATAAGGGTGCCTGGCTTGAGGGTAGTGTTAATAAAGTTACCGAAGTTGGTAAGTTCTTAAGAAAAACTAGAATCGATGAGTTACCACAAATATTTTCAGTCATAAAAGGAGATCTCAGCTTTATAGGGCCACGCACTGATATTGTTAATCTTGGAGTAAAACTAACAAGCGAGATTAGTAATTATAATCTGCGTTACAGCGTAACTCCAGGACTCTCGGGCTGGGCACAGGTTAATATGGACTATCAGCCACGCAGTGTCGAGGATACGATGGAGAGATTAAGATATGATTTATATTATGTAAAACATAGGTCATTGATACTTGATTTTATTATAATCTTAAAAACTATTAAGACAGTACTAGGAAGAGAAGGGAGTTAATTGTCCTTGCACAGCTTATTATTTTTGTGCTATTATATGTTTAAGAGCGATGAAGAGACTAATCAACTTGGAGCTAAAACAATCGAGTTTTTACAAAGTAATTTGTAAAATAAAGTAAGGTGGTACCACGAATTTGTATAAAATTTCGTCCTTGCAAATAATTTTAATTATAAAATATATCAAAGCTTTGAAGCTTAATATATTTAAGTAATAACTTATATGCAAAACGAAATAAAAATTGGAGAAAAATATGTACATTATAAAACGAAAGATATTTATGAGATTATAAATATCTGTTTTTTGCAAGTGCCTAAAGAGTCAGGACTAGATATGGAGAAGTGCATATCTTACAAAAAAGAAAATGATGAAAAGATCTGGGTCAGGCCTATAAAAATGTTTTTAGAAAAAGTTATCAATGAAGAAGGTGTGGAGATACAGAGATTTGAAAAAGTCATATATGAAAAAAACCACATCTCTACTGAAGTAAAAGAAAATGTTTTTGATGTGTGGAATAATTTAAAGAAAGATATAGATAACAATTGTCCAGATTTTAATTTTTCTGAAAAAGATGTACAAAAACTTTTATTTAAGGGTTAAAAATCGAAACCGCCCTTGCGGGCGGAATCTCGGGCACCATAAGGTGATTTTGTAAACTAATTATACAAAATCTAAATCATAAAGTCAATACCAAATAAATATTATCAACAAAATATACTAAAACTAAATAAAATTCCACATATGCAAAACCAAAATAAAATAATAGTTATAATAAATGGACCATCTAATGCGGGTAAAAGCACAACGATAGCAGAAATATTTAAAATTAGAAAAGATTTTTTTCATTTAAAATATGATGCATTGAAAAGATTTTTTATTGACTATGATTCAAGTAGAGAGATAGAAAAAGTAAAAGAATTTTCAGGAGTTATCGGGAGAAGTAGAATAGATAAAAATGAGAATATATTAATTGAGAGCGACTCTTTTGACAAGACTATAATAGGTTATGCAAAAGAAAAAAATTATAGTATTTTTGAATTTAATGTGGAGGCTCCATATGAAGTGTTGCTTTCTAGATTCAGAGAAAGAGTTTTAAATGCAGTATCTGGGATAAAAATAAACACTTCAGAAGAAAAGTTGTTAAAAATTCATAATGAGTACCTGTCGTCAAAAAAAATAGAAGTAAAAACATTTGATACTTCAAAACAAACAGCAGAAGAGGTTGCGAAAGAAATTTTGGAAGACATAAATGCTGTTGAGGATTTAAAACCCACCAACCCTTCAGGCGTAAAAGATTTTTATTCTTGGGTAAAGTTAAAAAAAGAATTAGATAAATCAGAAAGAAAACCATTTGCCCACACAAGAGAAGTGTGGTGGGTATCACTTGGAATAAATATAGGAGCGGAAGCAGACGGTAAAAATGAAAATTTTGAGAGACCTTGCATTATTTTAAAAGTTTATAATACCGAAAGTCTTTTAATTTTACCAATAACTTCAAAAGCAAAAGAAGATAAATTTCACTTTAAGATAGAGGTTAAAAGTAAAAATGTGAATTCAAAAAAAGTAGTTTATGTAAAATTAACACATCCAAGAATAGTAAGCGTTAAAAGGCTTATAAGAAAAGTGGATACAGTAAACAAAGAAGTGTTTCAAGATATTAAAAAAATGTTTTTAGAATCCATTTAAAAACATCGAAACCCGCTTGCGCGGGTTTCTCGGAGGCCTAAGCCCTAATGAGTGTATTATAGATTATTAAAAATAATAAGTCAAGTAAAGTAAATTATCAAATTCCAAAAATCAAAGTTAAAATTCCTAAAATAAAAACCCAAAACAAAAATATGCAAGAAGAAAACAAAACAAATATCAAAAAAACTATAAACGAAAAAGAATTAGAAACTCTTAATTTTTGGAATGAGAACAAAATTTTTGAAAAGTCTATTTTAAATCCTGCTGGGATTGGGTTAGAAAGTGAAGGGGGTAATAATGAAGGCAAGTCAGGGAAAATATTTAATAATAAAACAGAAGAAATAAAATCTTTTTCATTTTACGATGGGCCACCATTTGCAACTGGCCTACCTCATCATGGACACATACTCGCAGGTACAATCAAGGACGTTATGCCAAGATATAAGACAATGACGGGGCACAGTGTCAGGCGTGTGTGGGGGTGGGATTGTCACGGCCTACCTATTGAGAACTTAATAGAAAAGGAACTTAATCTAAACAGTAAAAAAGAAATAGAGGAATTAGGTATTGAAAAGTTCACAAAGGCCTGCGCGGACTCAGTACTTCGTTATGATGCAGAATGGAAACAAATAGTGCCACGCCTTGGACGCTTTGTTGATATGGATAATGCATATAAGACTATGGACTGGACATATACCGAGAGTATATGGTGGGCTTGGAAAAATCTTTACGAAAAGAAGCTGGCCTATGAAGGGTATAAGATAATGCATATATGTCCACGCTGCGAGACCCCGCTCGCTCAGTCAGAGGTTGGTCTCGAATATCATGATATCACCGACATGAGTGTAACTGCAAAGTTCGAACTGATAAATAAAAAATATAATAATCAAAACATTAATATTTTAGCCTGGACTACTACGCCATGGACGCTACCTGGTAATACCGCACTCGCAGTTAATAAAAATCTTGATTATGTATTAGTTGAAGATAAAAAAATAAATAAAGAAGATGGTAGTACGAGCTTAGAATATTTTGTAGTAGCTAAAAAATTAGTAGAAAAAGTTTTTAAAAATAGTGAAAGTTATAAAGTTTTAGAAGATGTAAATATTGGTGATTATATTGGGGAAAAATATACACCAGTGTTTGTTTCTTTTAATAATGAAAAGTTTTTGAGTTCTTTAGAGAATTCCGAAAATATTTGGAAAGTCTGGCATGCAGACTTTATAACCGATGAATCGGGTACTGGTATCGCTCACGAGGCGCCAGCATTTGGTACTGAGGACATGGAGCTGGCTAAAATAAATAAAATCCCAGTCATAAAGCATGTGCTTATGAATGGACACTTTGTAAGTGAAGTAGAAGAAACCTTAACAGCATTAAAAGACCTAGTAGTTAAAAAGAAAGATGATTCTATCTCTACAGATATAGAAATAGTAAAGTTATTAGCGTATAGTGGCAAGCTTTTTTCAAAAGAAAAGATAGTACACAGCTACCCACTTTGCTGGAGATGTAAGACACCACTACTTAATTATGCAACATCATCATGGTTCATAGATGTACCAAAAATAAAAGATAAATTAATTAGTGAGAATCAGACTGTAAAGTGGGTACCAGAACATACGAGAGATGGTCGTTTTGGTAAGTGGCTTGAGGGTGCGCGAGAATGGGCTGTGTCAAGAAAAAGATATTGGGGAGCGCCATTACCAATTTGGAAAAGCGTGAAAACTGATGAGATATTTGTAGCTGGATCATTACAAGAAATCGCCGATAAACAAAAATCAAATAACGAATATTATGTCATGCGTCACGGTGAAGCAAATCATAATGTTGCTGGCCTAGAAAAATATGATTCAAGTATGGATCCAAATAATCACTTAACAGAAAATGGTAAAAACATAGTAAAAGAGAATGCAGAAAAGTTAAAATTAGAAAATATAGATATAATATACTGTTCGCCATTTCTTAGAACAAGAGAAACGGCTGAGATAATTGCTGATATTATTGGTTTTGAAAAAAGTAAAATAATTTACGATGACAGATTACGTGAACATGGCCTTGGAGAATTAGATGGTAAAAGTTTTGACGATGCTCACAAGATGATATTTAAAAACTTTGGGCAGAAATTATATTCAAATGAGTATGGACTGGAATCATATAATGACATGAGGATACGATCAGGTAATTTGATTTCAGAATTAGAAAATAATTTAGCTGATAAAAAAGTTTTAATTGTGACTCATCTGGGTATTATCAAATCTATTGTTAACGGAGGAGTGGGTAAATCAGATAATCAAATCTCAAAAGAAGAGATGGAGCCAAATTTTAGGACGCATGATTCATTTATAAATACTGGAGAGTACAAAAAAATAAAATGGAGTCCACTGTCACGTGATGTTAATGGTCAGGTTAATTTACATCGTCCACATATAGACAAAGTTATTTTAAAAGATAGTGCTGGCAATGATATGAAAATAATCGGTGATGTATTTGACTGCTGGTTCGAGTCAGGTAGTATGCCATTTGCTCAGTTACACTATCCATTTGAAAATGTAGACACTTTTAACAAAAACTTTCCAGCGGACTTTATCGCTGAGGGGGTCGATCAGACACGTGGTTGGTTTTATTCACTCATTAATCTTGGGGTTGGACTCTTCGACAAAGTCCCATTTAGGCATGTCATAGTTAATGGACACATCATGGCAAAAGGTGGAGAGAAAATGAGTAAAAGCTTAAAGAACTATACAGATCCTATGCAACTAGTAGAAAAGTACGGCGCAGATGCGCTACGTTTTGCGCTCGTTAACAGTCCAGCCATGCGCGGGGAACAACTTGAAATGCCAGATACTTTGGTTGAGGAAGTCTATAAAAAAAATATACAAAGATTAGAAAATGTATTTGATTTTTATCAAATGTATTCTGAGGGAATAGATGATATAAAAGTAGACGCAAACTCAGAAAATATTTTAGATCAGTGGATACTAATTAGGCTACAAGAAGTTATAAATGATCATGTTAATGGTTTTGAAAATTGTAAATTAGACGAAGCGGTAAAAGGAGTGGACAAATTTATCGATGATTTTTCAACTTGGTATTTGCGCAGAAGTAGAGATAGGTTAAAAGCAGACATCAGTACAGAATCTGAGAATACAAAAGAAGAAAAGCAGGGTAAGTTAGATGCGCTAAATACTATGAAATATATTTTTGTAGAATTCTCAAAAACTATTGCCCCGGTTATGCCATTTTTAGCTGAGAGATTGTATCAAGAAACTTTAGAAACAAATGATAGTGTACACTTAGAAAAGTATCCAGAGAAAAAAGATGTAAATGAAGAGAATAAAAAAGTTTTAGAAGATATGTTCCAAGCTAGAAATGTAGTAACAGAAGTATTGATGATGAGACAAAAACAAAATGTTCCAGTGCGTCAACCATTATCAAGTTTAACTTTAAATAAAAGTATTAATATTAAAGTTGCAACTATTGTTATGGAAGAAATTAATATAAAAAATATAAAATATGACACAAGTTTAGAAAATAGTATTTTGGACTTCACTTTAACTCCAGAACTAATAAGAGAAGGAAAACAAAGAGAGTTATCAAGAGAGATAAAAGATAAAAGAAAAGAACTTGGCCTAGTATCAGCTGATTTTATAATTCTAAGCATAGAAGAGTCTAGATTAGAATTAGTGGATGCAGCATATAAAAAAGAAATGAAGATAGTAGAAGTGAAAATAAGTGATAAATTCGAAGTGTGTAAAGTATAATAAGACAAATCCAAAAAGATATAAATTATCAATATTAATCTATGGCAATAGAAAAACAAAGTACCGAGGCGATAATAGTTAAAATATATGAGAGCGGAGAAAGTGACGCGGTAGTAAAAATGTACACTCGTGATTTTGGAATGATATTTGCAAAGTCTATGAGTCTAAGAAAAAGTGTAAAGCTGCGCGCCCATATATTAGAAAACAGAATTTCAAATGTAACACTAGTAAAAGGAAAAGAATATTACAGATTGGCCGGAGCAAGAGAAGAGTATGACAAAATAAATGAACACAAAAACCTGCCATTAGTTACTAATATTATAAGTAGATATATAGTCGCTGAGCAGAAAAATACAAAGTTATATGACAGGTTAATAGAATATATTAAGCATGAGTACTTGGAACAAAATATAATCAAGCTTTGCCTGACTTCTGAGATTATGATTATGCTGGGTTATCTAGACAGTGAATTACTTGGATTAAAATTAGAAAATTATCTAGCTATAAACTTAGAAGATTATATACTGCATATACAATTAAGGAAAAAAGAAGCTGTGCAAATAGTAACTACAGCCGTTACTGCTAGTATGTTATAATTACGTTAAGAATTAAAAATATGGACAAAGATATAATACATACCGACTGGGATCATTTAAGAGATGCTAATATTGTGAATAATAATATTGGCGATACAGAAATTCCTGCTTCAGAGAATCTTGTAGAGCCAGAAAAGCACAGACCATTTTTCTTTTGGTTTTTTATTGCTGGCCTCGTGTTACTTTTACTTGCTGGTAGTTTTTTTGGCTATAAATATTATTTTGATCAGAACAAAGTCTCGAGCGAAAAGATAAGCTTTACTAATAATATAGCGGACAGCAACGATGCAGGAGTGATTAACGACTATCAAATCAATATAAATAATAGCAACAAGGCAATTATAAAAGATGTAAAAGTAAAAACTTCATATCAAAAAGGATATACAAGAGAGGGTGAGCTAGATACTGTAAACCTTGAACTTTTTCTTGGTGATATTGGTAGCGGCGTATACTTAGCAACTAGTTCTAATTATCTCTTAATAGGAAAAGAGGGTGACATGAGAAAAATAAAGTTAACACTTAGTTATAAAGTAGAAGGATCAAATGCAGAATTTTCAAAGTCTTTTGAAAAAGAAATCAAGATAGCTAGTCCGCTAGCAACAGTAAAAATAGTTGGTAATCAAAACATTATCGAAGATTATGAAAGTGCTTTTATTTTCAAAGTAAAAAATCTTTCTCTTAAAAAGTTTATACAATCAGCACTGGTTATCGAGTCACCCGCTGGATTTGTAATAAAAAGAAGTAGTACTAGTAGTGATGAAAATACTAATAGATTTTTAATACCAGCTTTAAAAGTTGGCGAGGAAAAAGAATTCAAGATAACTGGCTTCTTTAAAAATAGTACAGGACAAACTAAAAATATCAGGGGTTACTTGTCAGAAGTAAATGAAAAAGATGAACTTGGGTCTAGTTATGCAGCCGACGTGCTCGAAGTTAATATAATTAATTCACCAATTAATTATAAGACTGAGATAGATGTGCAGGGTGAAAAGAGGGGTTATTTTACGAGGGGTAAAGAAAATAAATTAGAACTAAGTATTCAAAATATTGCAATTGATGCACTCTCTGAAGTCAGTGTGATACTAGCTAACAAAAGTACCAGAGAAGAATTCAGATGGGATAATAAAAATATAGATTCCCTTATTAAAGTAAATCCAAATCAGACAGCAATACTTTCTAAAATATTCCTCGAGAATAGTTCTAGTATAAATACAGGGCAAAATAATTTTTTATTAGAAGTTTACGGTAAGCGTCGCGGAGAATTTAACTCCATACTCCTAAAAAAATCAGAAATTTCAATTGATGTAAGGTAATTTAGATTAAAATCTTCAGATTGAAAGATTGCTAGTTTTGTGTTATAATATTATCCTATGATAAATAAAAATGAAACCATAGTAGAAGAAGAAAACATCACTCGCGTATATGAGATATCGTATATATTAGTACCTACCATTACCGAGGATGTAGCCACAGAGAAAATAAACTCTCTTAAAAAATCTATTGCTGACCTCGGAGCCAGCTTCATTTCTGAGGAGGCACCGTACATGCGTGACCTTGCTTACGAAATGCTCCGTGTTATTAAAAATGTAAATAACAGATTTGATACTGGTTTTTTTGGTTGGATAAAGTTCGAACTTGATCCAGCTAGCTTAGCTAAAGTAGAAAAAATGTTTAAGCTGGACGAAGATGTAATAAGATACATAGCAGTCAAAGCTGACCGTGATATCAATATATACACTAAAAAAGTAGTTGAGAAATCAATTGCCGAAGAGGTAAATATCGACACAACAAAAGAGGTAACGCCAGTGGTTGAAGCAGACAAAGTGGAATAAAGCGCTAGCAATTAGTAAATATTTATAATATAATTATATTATAATAAATTAATTATCTAAAACATGTATCTAAATAAATCTTATATCTTAGGCAATCTTACAAAAGATCCTGAAATAAAATCATTACCAAATGGAACCAAAGTATGTAACTTTTCATTAGCTACCAATCGTACCTTTAAGGATGCAAATGGTGCTAAACAAGAAAATGTAGAATATCACAATATTGTAATGTTCGCAAAACTAGCAGAAATAGGTGGACAATATCTAAAGAAAGGGCAGTCATGTCTAATCGAAGGTAGAATACAAACCAGAAGCTGGGATGACACAAATGGTGGTGGTAAAAAATATCGCACTGAGATAGTTGCAGACAGTATGCAAATGGGTCCAAAAGGAGGAGCAGTCCAGACAGGTGGAGCCAATATGCAAGCTGATGAAAATATGCCAGTAAGTAATAAGCAAGAATTAGATACTATCGATTACGGAGAGGTAATTAATCCAGACGACATACCATTTTAATTTTTATAAAAATAAAATAGTAAGTCATAAAAAATTAGAACAAATATATGGCCAAAATAATAAAAGCAGTTAAAAATATAGATTACAAAGACGTTGATACTCTTAAAATGTTTATCAATCCAAACGCTAGAATATTAGGACGTAAAAAAACTAATATGAAAGCAACACAACAACGTGAATTAGCATCAGCAATTAAGCGTGCTAGATTCATGGGGTTACTTCCATATATCGCTAGATAATTTTAAATAATTATCATAAATAACATAAAACATCACTTCAGAAAAGTGATGTTTTGTGTTATTCTTGTATCATGATTAAAATATTAAAATTTATTACTAAAATCTTATTTGTTTTAATATTAATTTTGTTAGCCATCAATATCTATTCTAAAATTTTTATAGAAAAAAATGAAAACAAGATTATAGGAAAAATAAATTATTCTGAGATAAATAATAACTCTAGCTCTACCATTCTATTTGTTGGAGGCCTCTCTGGTTGGAGCAGTACGTGGTACAGGTCTATAAATACATTGCAGAGTAATTTGAGATTAGAAAGTCTAGATAAGAATTATAATTATATAGCAATAGACCTACCTCCTTTTGGATATTCATTACCAAATGAAGAAAATTATTTTAGAGATACTCAGGCTAAAATTATAAATGAATTTATAGAAATTAAGAAGTTAGATAATATTATTTTTGTTATGCATTCTTATGGTGCAGGACCAGGAATGGAAGCAATCATGAAGAATAAAGAAAAATTTAAAAAAGTTATAGTAATAGATGGTGTTTTAAATATTGACGAAAGTAAAAAAGTTTCTGATAGTATATTTTTAAACAAGTTTTTAGTATCTAATATTTTGCACGTAGTTAGTAGTTTTGATTGGATAGTTATAAATAGACTCAAAAGTTTTGTCTATGTAAAAGATAATATTAATATAGAATTAGCAAAATTATATAGTAAGCCATTCGAAATTGAAGGTAACAGCGAAAAGCTTGCAAGTTGGCTGATAGATTATATAAAAGACCCACTTAATTATGTCAGTAACAAAAGCGAAAATTATAAAAAATTAAATATTTCAGTTAGTATAATCTGGGGGGATAAAGATACTTTAACTCCAATAGATCTGGCGCGCAAGCTTTATGAAAGTTTAGATAATGAGAATGGCAATATTAAAAATAATCTACATATCTTGGATAATGTCGGGCACATACCAATGATAGAAGATTATAAAAAATTTGATGAAGCCCTTTTAAAAGCTATTAAAGAGTGATATAATATTAACAATAAAAAATAAATGAAAATAGTAAAATATACAACAGCTTTTTTGACAGCATTATTTATCGGCATAGTTTTACTAGAGAGGGTCCCAGGAGTTATGACACCAACTGCAGACCAGTACGAATCTTTTATGTTCCATCTTTTTAAAATATCTTTATTAGATGATATTACTCACGGACTGTCTGGGATACTTGGATTATTTGCTTTA
>JAYTMX010000030.1:0-4625 GCA_043728155.1 bacterium | reverse complement strand
CCCAGAAGTAGACCTGGTGATTAGAACTGGTGGTGAGAAGAGGGTGAGCGGTATGATGCCATGGCAGTCTATTTATGCTGAGTATTATTTTTCTAATTTATACTTTCCTGATTTTAAAACAAAAGATTTATATGATGCACTTCTAGACTATTCGAATAGAAAAAGAAGATTCGGAAAATAAAATACCAACTTTTAGTTAGTATTTTATTTAATATTTTAAATAAGGTTTAATCAAAAATCTTAGTCTTATATTCATCTATTTTATTTTGCTCTATGTCATAAAAGTTTAAGTTATTTGTTTTCATGTATGTAGCGAGTTCAACTCCAACATATCTCCAATGCCACGGCTCATACTGATAATAACTATTATTTTTATTATAAGAAAGTATAAAGCCATATTTATGAGCGTTATCACGCAGCCAATTAAAAGTACTGCTTTTGTCAAAGCTAGTTACCAGCCCACTTTTTCCATCAGTAATATCAACGGTCGTCCCTAATTGATGCTCGCTATATCCCTGGTCAGCCGAGAATTGATTTGATTTACTGATGCCGTAGGTTTTTGTATAAGCACTTTTTAATCCCTTTTGCTCCAAAAATGATCTGTAACCAGAATGTACTACAAGATTTATCTCACCCAAATTATTTGTGCTACTTCCGTTTTGATTTGCATTTTTAGCTGCGAGTATCATGCTTTCTAGTTTCGGTTTTACTTCGGTTAATATTCTAATATCTTTATTATTAAGCGTGTAAGTAGGCAATATTAATTCTGTCGAGCTTGGCGTGTAGTTTTCATTTAGAAAGTAGAACTTTGAATACTTTTTTAGTAATTCGTCATCTAAGAAAACTGCTTTATTTAAAATATCTACCTCTTTTATTTTAGTGTCATAATTTTGCATTAATCCATTATAATCACTGAGTACTCCGTTAAGACTGTTAAACAGGGCGATCTTATCTTTTTCAGTAACCTCTATTTTATTTATGATATCTATGTATTTTTGATTTATCTCGTCTAGGCTAACTTTCAATATTTTAGCTTCCTCTGCTTTTAAAATATTTTCTTTTTTAAAGTCTAAATTTATTTTGTATAAATACACACAGATAGTAGCTAAGATTATTATTAAAATAATATAAGTAAGCTGTTTTTTATCAGCAAAGAAACTACCTAACATATTTTTTGAAATATTTGTTTTCATATTTTAATTATATCACAGTAAATAACATAAGAAGTTTCTTATAACTTACTTTACATATACCCCTACAGGGTATATAATAGTTTTATTATGTACGGTATAAATAAAGATAATAAAAAAATAGTAACTCGTATTAAAAAAATAATGGGGCAGTTAGCTGGGGTCGAGAAAATGATATTAGTAGATAAATACTGTATAGATATAATTACTCAAACTAGCGCTATAAAGTCTGCGATATCGAGCTTAGAAGACGAGATGCTAGAAAGTCATCTGTCTCACTGTTTGCACAAAGAAACTAATAAAAATAAATTACAGGAGATGCAGGCTGAGATTATCAAAGTCTACAAATTAAAAAGAAAATAAAATATGAACAAAGAACTAAAATACGCATTTATAACTCACACCTGTAAATACTTGGGTATTGCTCTTGTCTCGGGATCAATAGTGCATGCTGGTACGCTGGGTGGCAGCTTTGTAAAGTATATTGGGCTAATAATTACTGGTATTTTTCTAACTGTACTTGGTAATTATTTGGAATATAAAATAAAGAATATAAAAGTCGGAGTAAATATTTTTTTGTTAGCAATAATGCTTTCATTTGGAACCGGAATGCTCTCGGGTGGTATACAACATTATACTGATAATCCAGCTTATGGATCAGTGTTACTTTCTCTTGGTCTTATTATTACTTTTATTTCTTTGGCCTATAAAGATTTTGCAAAAGTCATTTCTAAAAAGTCTATATTAATTGTTTTTGTAATTAGTATTATGTTATATTTTGTCTTATCTTTTGTTGGACATAATTTTGTAAGTGAATCAGCAAGTGATAATCACCACGGTAATGAAAACATAACCATACATCAAGAATAATATATGCAAAATAATATAAATAAAAACACTAAAATAAATAAGTGTGAACTGTGCAGTATGGATGTTACGCATAACATAACTGATATTAATAATGTAACTCATTATTTTTGTGAGCATCATTCATTAAAAGATTTTACTTTAGAAAATAAAAGCAAAGTTAAAAGCCTAAAGCCCCTACTTTATGTTTTGCTTGGTATAACTTTATTATCATTAATTAGGCAGTACTTTCTAGGAATAAACTTAATGCTTTGGATGATGGATTTTATGGGAGTATTTTTAGTAACCTTTGGATTATTTAAATTATATGACTTGAGGGGATTTGTAAAAGGATTTTCTTCGTACGATATAATAGCCAAGAGATATAAAAATTATGGCTATATATTTCCTTTTCTAGAGATAATCTTAGGCATTATATACATGCTTGGATTTATGTTTTTATGGCAAAACATATTAGTTCTTATCATCTCTATCCTTGGCTCTTTATCTGCTTATAATATAATCATAAAAAAAGAAGAAGTGCACTGTGTTTGCCTTGGTACTGCTTTTAATTTGCCTATGACCTGGGTTACTTTTTTAGAAAATTTTCTAATGCTTACTATGGTAACTTTTATGATATTAATGTAGATAGTAAAAAGTTTTTAATTTACAAAAATAAAAACTCCAATGATGAGTTAAAACCCATAAAATAAAAATCTATGAAAAATATAAATTACAAAATAGTTACGTTAATATTAGCAGGTATTTTAATAGTTACTTACGCTTGGCACTGGGAAGATATCTTTAATCATGATAATAATATGTCAGGAATAAAAATGGATATGAGTAACAAAAAATCTGGTCACATGATGAAAATGCAAGATGGCAGCATGATGGAGATGACTGACGATGCTATGCAGATGGATCATGGAAATGTAAAAGCAGAAAGTGGTATAGAGATGGGCAGTATGAGTATGGATAATATGATTGACATGATGCAGGGAAAAACTGGAAAAGCTCTTGAAAAAGAATTTTTAACAGGCATGATACCTCATCACAAAGGTGCGGTAGAAATGGCAAAGTTATTATTACAAGATAAAACTGTAAACCCTGAGATAAGAGCTTTTGCTGAAAATATTATAAAAGCACAAGACAGTGAAATTCTAGTTATGAATAAATGGCTTAAGAATTATTAATAAGTAAGTCTAGATGAAAATAAGCGCGCCGAAGGCGCGCTTATTTTCATCTTATATCTGTGGAGATGGGGGCATCGAAGCCCCGTGTCAAAGCAAAACCATATAGAGTCTACAATACTTAGCAAAGCTTAGCATAATGTACAAATAAAAAACTTTGCAAAATTTTTGTACATTTATAATTTTTTATTTCAAATATTTTTTAAATTATTAAATAAAATATTCTACGCACATTCTTTATAACACTAAAAATATTTCGATGTGTGAAAAATATTTAAGCGCCAGAGGCGTGGGCGATTAAGCGCGCGCGAAAGCTGGAGAGAACATCCAAAAATTAGATGCTACTCTTGATGCAGTTTTGTTTGCATGTTTGGTGTAAATGTTTGAGCCACACTCACAAGGCTGTACTGCACTATATGATAATTACAAAGATCGAATCCTGTCATCCCCATTAGGTGATTTTTACAGTAGTAAAAATCACCTATACTTAATATATCAAATGTACTACATTTGTCAAGTAAAGAATTACTTATATAAGCTTTGCTATAAATCACACCCTTTTATTTTACTATAACTTTTGTACCAATAGGGGTCCAATTATATAGCTTTTCTGCTTCTGATGTAGGTAGATTAACGCATCCATGTGACCACTTTTGTCCAAACTTTTGATGCCAATAAGTACCGTGTATAGCCCCACCTTCTTTTGTAAAATACATAGCCCAAGGAACACCAGGTAAATCATATTCTTGGCTACTTATACCCGGTAATGGACCTTGCATATATCTGCTAGGAGTTTTAGTCATTATCTTAAATATTCCTCTTGGTGTTGGTGTATCTTTTAATCCGGTAGAAACTTTTTCTTGCATAAATATATTTTCTCCCTCATACGCATACAGAGTCTGACTATTTATATCTATAACTATTTTCTTTGTCTTAGTAGTATCTGTCTCTAAAATAATTTTTGTTTCCTTATCTTCTTTTTTGACTTCTATTATTTTTACATAATCTGCAGATATATAAGCTGTTTTGCCTAGCCTATTTGGATATCTAACCCACTCATCAAAATATATCTTGTACCAAGATATTCCACCTACTTCAACTTTTTCCAAAACTTTTAAAACAACACCATTACGCAAAGGTGAAAATACTTTAGATTTTAGATCTGGTTTTGATCTTAGGTTTACGCATTCGCCAACAAAAGAGGCGTCACAACTATTGACAATCTCGGCATATTTTTCATACATCACAACTTCTTCCTCAGTCTTCTTTTGTTCTGAGTTGGTATTTTCTGTATATTTTATTTCCTCTACTTTATTTTTATTTAAAAAGTAAAGCCCCAAAGTTATTAAGATTAAGCTCAAAGTTATAAAAGTGATTATTTTCTTTTTATTTGTAT
>JAYTMX010000029.1:0-12757 GCA_043728155.1 bacterium | reverse complement strand
AGCATAGTTTTACCTGTACCAGCTTGACCTAGAAGTGCAACAAAAGTTTTCTTTTCATCAAAGAGGTCCTGTATCGCTTTTTCCTGAGCTATGTTTTCTGTAGCGCCTTTTGTTTTCCAGTATGCCGGCACATAAGGTTTTACATAGCCATTTTCATAGACAGTTTTTTTGTCTATCTCGCCAAAACCTTGTTTCGCTTTTTCTTCCTGGAAATTATCAATGTCAACTTCGTTAGTTCTGTAGCTTTCAGTAACTATTCCTAGTGCTCTTGCTTTGATTGCAGCAGCACGATCATTAGTAACAAAAACTACATCACCGAAACCTTTTTTCTGATAAGATGAGGCGACGTCAATAATAGTGTCATCATTAAGCTGATTGGGATTTTCAGCCACTAACTCTATTTTTATTTTGCCACCACTTTCAAGCGCTTTAAAATTATTATTAGCACCAGAAATTTCCAACTCTTTTAATGCGTGACGAGCAGAAAAAAGTTTGCCTTTGTTTCTGTCTAATTCACGCACTACAGTAATTGGAATAACTACAAAGTTATTGCCGAATTCAAGAATAGACCTTGGGTCATCAATCAAGACATTAGTATCTAGAACCATAACTTTTGGTTTACTAGCTTTTTCTAGTTTGAGTTTCTTTTTGATTTCCGGCTTTCTTTTCAGATGTCCACCAGGAGGAGTTGCTGTGTATCTGTTACGTACAGGCAGAGACGTAACTTTTGCTGTATTTGCAGTCATTTGAATTTCCTTTTTAAAAAAGAACGACCATCCGTTCAAGACATACTATATAACATTTTCTGGTATTTCCCTAATTTAATTTATACAGTAATTTTGTCCTACATCTTATGTGGGTTGTGCATCGGGCAGATTTTATTTGAGCAGCGTGTTGGTATGGTTTTTGTGCCTTCTATCATGAGCTCATTACACATTTTACACAGCTCACCTGTTGGTCTTGTCTTTACTATTAACTTACAATCAGGATAATTATTACAAGAAAAGAATGGTCCAAAGCGTCCGCGACGCTCTTCTAAAAATCCGTCCGCACACTTGTTACATTTGACTCCAGTATTTGATTTTGCTTTTTCTTCTTCACTCTTTTCTATATATTTACATTTTGGATAATTAGCGCAGGCCACGAACTTTCCGAATTTTCCATCACGCTCGAGTAGATTACCCTCATTACATTTTGGACACACTTTACCTAAGTCTTTTGGTGGCTCCATAATGCTGCCATCTATTTTCCTCGCACCCATACAACTTGGAAAATCAGCACATGAATAAAACGATCCATTCTTGGCTAACTTTTCCACCATATTTTTATTACAAGTAGGGCAAAGCATATCGTCCGGTGCGGCGCTCATTGTCGTTGCTTTATCGATGTCCTGTTTTGATTCTATGTCCGAGTGGAATGGCGTGTAAAATTCTCGCAGCATGTCTGAATACTTTTCAGTACCATCCGCCACATTGTCCAGCTTATCTTCCATCTCTTTTGTAAAGTCATCACTCGTATACTTTTGAAAATGTAAAGTCAGAAAATCACTCACAACTATTCCTGTTGCAGTTGGTATTAATGATTTGTTAACCTTATCAACATAACCACGGTCCTCGATATTAGAAATTGTGGTCGCAAAAGTAGAAGGGCGCCCTATGCCACGCTTTTCTAATTCCTTTACGAGACCTGCCTCGGTGTATCTATTTGGTGGAGTAGTAGCCTTTTCTTCTACATTTATCTTTTCTAATTTAATCTCGTCACCGGCTGTTACTTTTGGTAAGTCATTTTCCTCACCACGACTGAGCGGGTCAGCTATTAGCCAGCCATCAAAAACAACTATTGATCCATTAATAGAAAATGAGGGTACATGAGCGTCGACACTGATTGCTATTATTTTGGTGCGTAGCATCTTTGCTGCTTTCATCTGACTCGCTATTGTGCGGGCCCAGATCATATTATAAAGTTTATTTTCCTCCTCAGTTGTTCCTCCTGTTTTATTTTCAGGGTGAGTAGGCCTAACTGCTTCGTGAGCTTCCTGCGCGTTTTTATTTTTAGTTTTATATTCGCGCGATTCTAGGTAATTGTCTCCATAATTTTTGGTTATTACTTTTGCAAGTTCTGCAGTCGCATCTTTTCCAAGTGATGTCGAGTCAGTACGCATATATGTTATGAGTCCCTTTTCATAAAGTTTTTGAGCTATTTGCATTGTACGTTTTGGAGAATAACCAAAACGATTCGATCCTGCTTGCTGTAATGTTGAAGTGGTGAACGGGGCATTCGGATTACGAATCGCATCACTTGATTTTACATCGCCTATTTTCCAGATATTATTTTCGCCCCTACTTTTTATTTCATTTGCCCTTTGATCCTCTTTTGGAACCTCTTCACAGCTTAATTTTAATTTGTATTTCTTGCTTTCCTTCATCTTACCTACTGTCTCAAAGTCACCATCAATTTCAAAATACTTTTCTGGAATAAAGTCTTTGATCTCTTTTTCACGCTCTACTAATATACGTAATGCAGGAGATTGAACACGTCCAGCTGATAAGCCGTAACGTACTTTTTTCCAGATTATGTCGCTGAGCTCATAACCGACTAATCTGTCTAGGACTCTACGTGCTTCTTGCGCTTCTTTTAAGTTCCAATCTATATCACGTGGATTTGCGATGGCATGCCTCACTGCTTTTTCGGTAACTTCAGTGTATGTTATTCTTTGCGCGGTCTCGATGCCTAGCTCATCCTTTAGATGCCATGCTATGGCTTCACCTTCACGGTCGGGGTCAGTTGCTAGGTATATAGTATTACTTTTTTTGACTAACATTTTAAGCTCGGCTATGACTTTTTCCTTCTTTTCATCAACAATGTAAAATGGCTTAAAGTCATTCGCGATGTCTATTGCATACTTTTTAGTTAATTCTAACTTTTCGACCTTCTTCATTCTTTTCAAAGTGTCACCTTTTACAACTTTTCCTTTTTTGTCAAAATAGACGAATTCCGAGACCGGCAAATCACGCACATGACCGACAGATGCTCGCACAGTATATTCACTGCCTAGATATTTGTCTATCATTTTTGCTTTAGTTGGTGACTCGACGATAATTAATTTCATATACTGTATTTGTATGTTTCTCTTTTTGTTAATATAACACAGAAAAAAATATTTGCAAAAGGATAAGGGAAAAATTAATTTTGAGTTTTGTATTTTTGTTAGTGATTGAATTATATGTTATTATATAAAAGTATTTTAAATAACTTAAAACAGGAGATAAATATGCCAGTAGATCTTAAAAAATTAATTGAAGATACTCACGCAAGTCTTGGAGGTAATTCAGGACAAACTTTGCAGATAGAGTCTTTGGGGTTAGAAACTTTTAATAAGCAAAAAGCTTTTGTTATTAATAGATTAGGTAGATTGGTCTACTCTCTTTACAGAGAACATCCAGAATCACCTAATCTGTATAAAATAGGTTTTGCTCTTAGAGTATATCTGGAATTAATTTCAGAGAGTAAAGGCCCAAAGTTTTTTAAATTTAAAGAAGAGTTTCTTTCTGGATTCAATGACCCTAAACATGAGAGTGTAAAATTTGAAGAGTTCCAAAGAAGTAAAGCCTCTGAACTTAAATAGTTAGCATAAAATCAAAAACACTAGGCCATGCCTGGTGTTATTTTTATCTTATCCTCTTAATCTCGCCAAAGTTATCAAGTATAAACTTTTTGGATTCTAAGTTGGTGATGGCTATTAATGCTTCGTGAGCGAGTAATCCAGAATTTTCTATGAGGTAATATTATTGCGGTGAAATATTTATGTTATCATATAGAATATGGATCTAAACAAAATAATACAACACGAAAACGAACATTGGAGTAAGATTTTTAACGAGGAACTTAAAAAAGATTTTAAAGATTTTAGTTCTTATTGGTGGAAAGATTATTATAAAAACATAATAGAATATTTTGATAATTATATTTCAAAAAATAATTATAAGAACTTATTAGAAGCTGGCTCTGGATCTGGTAAAGCTAGTATTCTACTTAATAAAAATTTACAAAAAAATTTATTAGACATATCAGATGTAGCGTTAACTTATTCTAAGTATTTATCTAAAAAGTTTAATGAAAATAATATTAGTTATACTCAAGGAGATATTTTTAGTATGCCTTTCAAAAGTAAAACATTTAATTTTGTGTGGAATATTGGTGTTTTAGAACATTACAATAAATTAGAAGTAAGAAATATAATGTCTGAGATGATAAGAGTTACTTCAGAAAATGGAACTGTTGTAATAGCTGTTCCTAATTTATATTCTGGCCCAATTATTAAAGCAAAAATATTATCACATGCTTTATTAAAGTTTATTCCCGGATATAGATTAGATACTGAATTATTTTACAAAGAAAAAGATATCAGATTTCTATTTTTAAAAGCCGCGAATGAAAACAAGAGAGTTGTAGAAAAATTTACTTTGGAATACTTTGGTAATCCTTTGCCAATGGAGACTCCGCGTGTTATACTAAAAACAGTAGGTAAGCTTATATATTACATATTTTTAAAAAATAGATTTATAAAATTTTTTATATTTAAATTAAAATAATGAAAGAAAATACACAAAATATTCAAATTCAAAAAAATAGCCCTGAATCATTTCAAGAAAGAAAGAAAAGTATAGACGCATTAAAAACTTCCTTTTTAAACTTCTTTTCAGTCATCGGATATAAAAGGATTAAGTCATTTGATATAAGTTCTGGAGAAGATCCTACCGTAAGATTCATAGGGTCTCATATAAGCGTTATGAAGCCTTGGTTAATAAATAAAAATATTCCAAGTGAAGGAATAATGATGACTCAAGATTGTATGAGGGTAAAAGGGCTAGACTCTCTATTTGACGATAATACTTCCGAATATGGATCTTTTTTTACGAGCATTGGAACTCTTTCTAGGGTGGAAAATCTTAGCGACGTATGTAAAAATTTGATTTTATTTTTACAAAGCTTAGGTATAAAAAAAGAGGAAATACAAATAAATATAAGTAGCAAAGATACTGATCTCATAGATGTCGTCTTTGATTTAGGTATTATTATAAATACAGACACTAAGCCAGAATCTTATTATAAACATAAAGTCGGACTAGAAAATATAGAAGGAAGGAATTTTAATTTTTCCATAAAAAATAAGAAAACAGAAAATTTTTCAGACGTGGGTAATGTCATTTTATTAGAAGATAAGGAAGGCGGAGTAGCTGTAGAAGTAGCAATAGGGACAAGTGTTTTAATAAAACAAATTGAAGGACTAGAAAGAGTACAAGATAGTTACCCAGTAAAAGGTTTAGAAAATGTACCTAATCTACTAAGGTATAAGTTAGAGGATTCCATTCTAGTTAGTCTAATATTACTTAATGAGGGACTTAGACCCTTTGGCTCAGATAATAAAAATAGAATACTGAAAAGATACATAAAAGCGATGCTGTACTTGATAAAAAAAAGTGATTTAGAGTTATCTCTTATAAAAGATATCACTAATAGTTTCGAGAGAGAATTGTTGGAAAATGACTCAGGCAATAATACAGAAATACTATTTACTTTCCTGGATACTTATCTTAGAGAAATTTATACTAAAAAAGATTCAGAATTAAGTAAAGATGATAGATTGATTAAAAATTTAATAAAATAATAAAAATATATGAATAAAAATACTATAATACCAAAAAAATTAATTAATATAGGAGAAATAAGAGTTATAGCCCCAGTCAGGTCTATGGGACTATTATCAGAAAATTCTAAATATTTTGCAAAAGAAGCATTAGAAAAAAAAGGTTTTAGATTGTCTTTTGGAAAACGTGTAGATGAAACTGACGAATTCATGTCTTCCTCTGTAGAGTCTAGAATATTAGACCTTCATGAAGCTTTTTCAGACGATAATATTGACGCCATACTAAGTGTTATTGGTGGATACAATTCAAATCAGCTCTTAGACTACATTGATTACTCACTTATAGAAAAAAACCCAAAGATAATTTGTGGTTTCTCTGACATGACAGCTTTGGCTAATGCCATTACAGTTAAAACTGGAATGATAACATACATAGGACCGCATTTTTCTAGTTGGGGCATGAAGCAAGGTTTCGAATATTCAGCAGAATATTTCATGAAATCATGTTTAAAATCAGAACCTTTTGAGATCTTTTCTTCGTCTAAATGGAGTGACGATCCCTGGTACATAGATCAAGAAAATAGAATTTTTAAAGAAAATGAGGGACCTTGGATCATAAATGAAGGTCATGCAATTGGTAAAATATACGGTGGGCATGTAAGATGTTTTAATGCGCTTCAGGGTACAGAATATTTTCCAGACTTAAAAGACACTGTCCTCTTTTTGGAAGAAGATGCAGAAATAAACCCTCAATTATTTGATAGGCAATTACAATCTATAATACAGCAAAAAGATTTTTCTGGAGTGAATGCTATTTTGATAGGAAGATTTCAAAATGAAACCAAAATGACTTTAGATATAATTAAAAAGATAATAAAAACTAAAAAAGAATTAGATAGTATTCCAGTTATAGCTAATTTAGATTTTGGCCACACCACTCCAATGTTTACTATACCAATAGGGGGAGTAGCACAAGTTAATTCAGAAAATGGTGAGTGTAGTATTAAAATAATAGAGCATTAAGATATTGTATGAATAAAAAAATATTTTTAGAACAAGTTAGCCTGTCAGACAAATCTTTTGAAGATGAAGATAAAATAAATTATGCGATGCCAGACTATCTACCAGAAACGCATTATTTAGAAGTGTCAAATTCTAATTATTATAAAGGGTTATTAGTTCTAAGAAGTAATATAAAGCATGCTTGTGATTTTTATTGGTCCCAAATTGCGTTAGCATATAATGTTGATCTATTTATGATGACACCAAGTGTCTCCTCTCCCATGGGTCCAGGATCAGATAGTGAAGCGGTAGAAATAAAGTTTGGAAACCTTAAAACTTACCTAGTGGATAGTTCTCAGTTTGGATTTGAACCAATAGTATTAAATGGTATTGATAGAGTTTATTGTTACCTTCCTTCAATGAGAGGAGAAAATCCAGATAAAAGACACCTAAATCAATTTTATCACTGCGAAGCTGAGATAAAAGGTTCTATGGAAGAACTAGTTCCCCTGATGGAAAACTTTATAAAATTTTTAGCAGAAACTCTTCTTAGTATGCCAAATATAGTAAGATTACTTTCGAATAATCCAGGAAAAAGTTTTATAGGAATAAATAATTTATTTAATTCTAAAAAATTTATAGAGATAGAATTTTCAGACGCTCTAAAAATGCTTAGGGAAAATAATTTTGAAGAATATATCAATACTACAAAATACGGTTCAGATATATCCAGCTTAGGAGAATTAGAACTTATGAAATTATTAAAATCTGATATCCCAATATGGATAAAAAATTTTGACAGAGATAGAGTTGCTTTTTATCAAAAACCACATATGGAAAATAAAGATAAGGTTATAAATAGAGATTTCTTATTCCCACAATTAGATGATGAGTCTTTTTGGGGAGAAGTAGTAGGGGCTGGACAAAGACAAAATAATGCTGAAGAAATGCTGGAATCTTTAAAAAGACAAAATATAAGCTATGAGCCGTACGAGTGGTATATAAATTTAAGAAAGTCTGAAAAATATGGCACTACCTCTGGTTTTGGTTTGGGAGTAGAAAGATTTATTTCTTGGGCTCTATGTAAGAAAGATATAAAAGATGTCATCTTTTACCCTAGATTAAAAAATATTATAACTTACCCATAAGATATAATTTAAATACTTCTACAGAAAAACAGAGAGTTATAGTTAATTTTTTTATCTTATCCTCTTAATCTCGCCAAAGTTATCAAGTATAAACTTTTTGGATTCTAAGTTAGTGATGGCGATCAATGCTTCGTGAGCTAGTAGACCGCTTTCTTCTATTAATGTATCTTTATCGAGCGGGGCACTAAGGAGAAGCATAATAATACGCTCTTTTTCAGTGAGTGTATCATACAGATTATTTATTTTCTTGTTGTTTTTATTATTTTTATCTAAATAATTTTCTATGCCTTCTATATTTTCAAAGAGACTTTTATTTTCTCCTGATTTTATATTTAAAAGTTCTAATATGTCGTCACTACTAGTTACCGGGTGCGCACCATCTTTAAATAGCTTGGCAGTGCCCCTAGAGTAAGCAGAAAATATTGAACCCGGAACTATGGCTACTTCTTTTCCATATTCGAGTGCAAGGCGAGCTGTTATCTGTGTACCACTTTTTTCTTCGGCCTCTATCACTAGTATGAGGTCTGATACAGCTGCCATTAATCTATTACGTGCTGGAAAGTAATATATTTGAGAGCGTTCATCGTGTTCATATTCTGAAATCAGCGCCCCATTATTTTCTAAAATCTCGTATTTTAGTTTTACATTCGTAGCTGGGTAAAGAACATCATCGTTGAGGCCTGATCCTGGAAAAGCGATGGTTGGGATTTTGTATTTGAGCGCCGCCCTGTGGGCGGCGCTGTCTATGCCAGCGGCAAGGCCGCTGACTATTATAATATTATGTCCAGACAATCCAGACACTAAATAGTCCGTAACTTCTTTTCCATAGGCTGTGCATTTGCGTGACCCTACTATACATAAGATTTTTGGTTTCTCACCGCCGCCTTTGCCGGCGGCATACAACAAATCAAAATTACCAATTACATTTAATTCCTTCGGTATTTGATTTATGTTTAAAATGGGGGACAGTAAATCATATTTTTTAAAATCTGATTTTTGTATATTTAAATATTCTTCGGTATTTGTTTTCATTTATTTAAATATATTATAACTTAATATATAGTATAGCAAAATAAACACGCGACGCCGAAGGCGTCGCGTGTTTATTTTGTGCATAACTAATTTTAATTAGCTGCTCATATTTAGTGAGCCCCACCGGCCGGCTTCTTTGTAATTACAAAGTAAGCTATTGCTCCGGCTATGATTGCCCACTGCATTCCGGTAGACAGATTTCCGTTTACAAAAATTAGAACTAAAAATCCTACTCCTACCGCTTTCATTAAAGCGTCTCCTCCTGAACCTCCTTTTGCTGGTGCATGTGATGCGTCTGACATATGTTTATTTTAAATTATTATTTTATACAAAAGATATTACAGAAATATTAATTGTCTTTTGTAACTTATGTTATTAATAAATACATTATACACCACTATGTATTTTTGTCAAGTGTTTTATGTAGATATGTTTTTGTTTGCAAAAGATATAAAAAAAGAGTAGTATAAAGTTTCGTAAACAAGTAAAGTAAATTTTTGTTACTTACCTGTTCTTTTAATTAAAAAGGAGATTAGCCATGTTAGAATTAGGAACATCTGTGCTTGAACCAGAAACAGCCATGCCAGAAGTGGATACTTCTCAGACTACATATTCCTTTATTGATGAAAATGGTAACTTTGGCAACAGTTATGGAAACACAAAGATCATTTTTGGACGCAAAGCATCAAGAAAAAGCGATAGTGGCAATAACTCATACCTTTATGTAAAGCAAACCAATGCTGAATGTAAAAATTCAAAAGGGTTTATCGAAGTAACTTGTGGCGGCAAAGGAGATAAGTTCAGACTTAATAGCCCACTTGGAGGAGATAGCTTTTCTCCAGACACACACTTTGTTTTTCATTCTTTGTATGCTGAGCATAAGAAGCAAAGAGCTTCTTGTACTCAAGAACTCCTCATTTTCCCAAAGGAAAAAGACGAGTCTTGGCAAAATCATCTCTGTATTACTAAAGTGGACGGAGTTGATTACTTTATTTCCACTAAAGGAATATCAAGTCGTGACATAGCAACTGTTACTTTTTACGAAGGTAGCAAATACTATGAACTGATTGTTAACTTGCTGAGCGGAATGATTAGCGACAACAAGACAAATCCAAAACACAATGTGTTAACAAAAGTCTTATCAAGGCAAAAACTTCAACCACAAAAGGAATTATTATGAATCCGATCCGAATCCATTTTCAGCTATTTCCAGACTTGCCAAGCGTAACAGCTAGGCAGTGCTGGGCATTACTTAGTGGAGATAAAAATGCTGCAAAGTTAGATGTCCTTGTGACATTGTTTAGGAATTACGAGTCATCAAAAGGCATGAACAGTTTTGTAAAAAAACTTCGTTCCATCCCAGATGAGGTTGCGATAAAAAAAGCGAGAGATGTGTTCTTTCAGAATCTTAAGCAGGATAACTTAATTGAGTCTATCGAATTAGTTTTCTGTACAGATTCTCTAATGGCCCTAAAGACATTAATTCAAGGTGAATCACTTATAAGGCTGACAAAAAGATTTACTGAAATAATTAAAAAAATATCAGAATCTGCATCAGACAGAAAAGCTTTCGCTTTAAATCTTTGCCAAGTCGGATTAAGGGTAAAAGCTTTTCTTGACTTGGAAATTTTTTTAGAAGGTGACGGACTAACATTTGAAGGTCAGCACATTCAAATGCTATATACCTCTCTAGTAATCTATATGCCGGCAATTATTGAGCCTAGTATCTTTGTTAGGCCAAAATTCTATAAAAAAGAAATACAGTGACTGAAAATATAAAGGTTAATTAAAATGAAATTAAATCTTGAAAAGATTAACCAAGACCTTGCTGTCATTGACCCAAAAATAAAGTCTAATGTAAACTGGAAAGCATTGAGAAGTTCTAGACCTGATACATTTTACAGCAGGGTTGTTATTGTGGACAGCAGTTATTATGGGACGAGTAATACAGATAGGATACTGTATTACATTCCCTTAAAAGAATGTGATTACAAGGCAGAGCTTCGCTTTTGTTATCCTGTGATTGCATCTCACGAATACTTGATGTGTTGCTCACCAGAACCAACAGTAGAAAAATTACATGAATACCTGAAAGGAGAAGTTTCTCACATATTTCATGTAATGCGAGAAAAGAAATTAGGGCCTGAGAAATTTGCCCTCTATCTTGAATACAGAAAAAGCATGTTAGAGAAAGCTCTAAGAAGCTTTATCCCAAATACTAAGACAAGTTCACGTGAGTTAAAGTATTTAGAAAGTTCTATTATTTTCTTTAATTCTCTGGAAGCGAAATACGGTGACTAATTCGATTAAGTAAAATCAAAACTCAAAAGCGAATATTTTAATCAGTATTCGCTTTTTTATTTTGTACTTCTAATTTAGAAATCTTATTTGCATAAAATCTAAAATTAGTGTATTATAAAAGTTCGTAAACAAGTAAATTAGTTTTTAACTCTTTACCTGTTCTTTTTACTAGTATTACTATTTGTTAATAGGAGATATCAAATGTTTGAAAGTTCTGATTTTGGGAGAATGTTAATTTTCGGATGGTTCTCAATTTGTATCTTTGTTATCTTAAGTTTTTTTCTTTATAAGTTTATAAAATTTCATAAAGAAAGTAAGTTTGCTGTCAAAATATCTGGGAGTGAATATGAATTCTCAGCTAAAGTTTTATTGGAAGAAAAACACAGAGATCTGTCATATAACTTTATGAACACTCTTAATGCTTTCAGAAAATTGGTTGAACTAAAACATGGAGGCAGAATTAATATTCACAACAGTGTCATGCGCTCACTCAGTAACTTTACTGATGGAAGAAAGCTTAACTCGCTGCTGACGATTTTTCAGATTTATAAAGAGGTAAAGAAGAGTGATGTAAGTGAATCATTTTTAGTGGATTTTTGTAAAACTAAACTGGAAAGGTTTAACTCATCCTTTTCTGTCTCAGAGAATTATCTTGATACATATCTTTATTCTTATGATAATATTGTAGCTTTTTTAAGGCTGTTTGAGTGGAATTCTATTGGAAACGATTTCCCTAAATTCTTAATAGATAATATTCCAGAACTTCATTCAAAGATTGAGTTACTAGAAGAGTTTGTGAAAGAGGGTCCTGTAGCATCTAGACACCACAGTCTTTTAGAGAAGTTACTTTCTTTTGAAAAAGTAAAAGATGTCCCAGTTAATGTCAAAACCTTTTGGGAAAAATTAGTTTTGAATTGTGGTAGAAGTTTTAGTGAGGGGTTAGAGGAAGATGTTCAGAATGAAATCTCAAAAAGATTAGTATCTATTTTAATTTCTCAAAAATTTGGATTTTTAGATGGATTATCAAATTTTGAAGAAATTGGAAAAATCACAAGGAAACATGTCTTACCATACCACGTGCTTGAACTTAATGTTTTAAATAAAAACAAAGTCACAGTTTTTTTGTGAAGTATTTCGAGTGAAGAGTCAGGGGCTATAAGCAAGTATTTGATTTAAAGTTCTTTAGTTTACGTGTTATAAATGCGTTAATTAAAGACTTTGGATTAAGTGCTTGCTTTTTTTATTTCTGTATGCTAATATATGTCTTACGTTCGTTGACAATTCAATACCAAGCAAGAGCATTTGTTATCTCAATGATCAAATAAAATGAAAGTTTTATTTGCATTGATTGGGGTCTTTTCAGCTCTTGACTTGGAATCACAAAAGTCCTATTTGCTCCACCGAGCAAGTAGGCGAATTCATAAATAAACTTGTGTAAGTAAATAGTAAAGGTGCGCGCACAGCGCGCACCTTACAAAAAAATAAATAAAACAAAGGGACATGTAGTATATACAGTTCCTAATAGGACATTAAGAGCATAGGGTGGATACCTTGGCTCAAGGAAGCGATGAAGGACGTGGTCAGACTACGATAAGTCTCGGGTTGATGTCTAACAATCTTACCCGGG
>JAYTMX010000028.1:0-17676 GCA_043728155.1 bacterium | reverse complement strand
CGGGACTAGATAACTTCTGAAAGCATCTAAGAAGGAAGCTACCCTCAAGATTAGCAATCGTTGAGCGTCGTAAGAGATTATTACGTTGATAGGAGCTAGGTGTAAGCGCAGCAATGCGTTCAGCCGAGGCTTACTAATTACGCGAAGTCCTATTAGGAACCGTGTATATTATAGATCTAAATAATATGTTAAATATATTATTTAGATAAAAATGAACTTTGTTTTATGAAGGCACAAGTTTATTTATGTTTCGAATCTTTTGTGATTAATATTGAATTGAAAATGAATGGAGATATCAAATCTACAGATTACTAATTTTTTTAGACTAATCTGTAAGAATTTGAATATTCTGTTCTCTCGTTTCGCCTTAGGGGTAATACCTTTTCCCATTCCGAACAGAGTCGTCAAGCCCTAAGTGAGCGATGATAGTGGTTAACTCCGCGAAAGTAGCTTTACGGGAGAACAGAGTATTTAAATCGCAAGATACTTACTCAGCAATTAGACTATGTAGCAATACATAGTTTTTTTGTTTTTAAGTATTGTATTTGTCTAAAAAATATTAGCTATCACTTTTTGTATATGATATAATATTAAAATGAAAATCAGATTCATCGGTCAAGGATACATAGGTAAGAATTACGCAGATAATTTTGAAAGTAGGGGGTATGATGTAATTCGTTATTCTCTCGAAAATGAATATATAAATAATAAAGACAAGATATCCGAGTGCAATATAACTTTCATTGCTGTTCCTGCACCTACAACATCCAATGGGTTTGATTGTAGTGCAGTTAGTGAGGCTCTAAAACTCATTAAAAATGATAAAATAGCTGTTATTAAATCAGCTGTAATAATGGGAACTACCGAATCTTTACAAAAAGAAAATCCAGATATATTTGTAATGCATAGTCCAGAATTCCTGCGTGAAGCTACGGCTAGGCATGATACAGACAATCCGTCACGTAACATAATAGGAATACCTAACATGAGTGATGAGTATTTGGAAAAAGCGAGGCAAGTAATGAGTATATTACCAAAATCAAATCATGAACAAATAATAAAAACAAAAGAAGCAGAAATGGCAAAATACGTTTCTAATGTATTTTTAACAACCAAGCTAGTATTCTTTAATACTGTATATGACCTTTGTGTAAAATCAGGTATAGACTATGAAAAAGTAAAAGAGGGAGTAATACAAGACCTTAGAATAGGAGAAAGTCATACAAAGGTGATTAACAAAAAAAATAACGAAAGAGGTGCTGGAGGCAATTGTTTCATTAAAGACTTAGAAGCTTATCTTAATTATCATAAAGAAAATCTAGGGGAAGATAATGGGTATGAATTATTGCTTAGTATTAGAGATAAGAATGTGGAGCTTTTAAGAGATAGTGTAAAAGATAAAGAAATTTTAGAAGGAGTAATAGGTAAAATTAATTAATAGTATAAAATCATATGAACTTAACAAAAAAATATAAAACAATATTAGTAACTGGTGGAGCAGGCTTCATCGGGTCTAATTTGTGCGAAGAGTTAGCTAAAGATAAGGACTTAAGAGTATTTTCTTTAGATAATTATTCTACAGGTAAAATAGAGAATCATATTAAGGGAGTCGAATACATAACAGGACATACGAAAGATGTCCTAGAAATAATAAAAGAAAAAATAGATTTAGTATTTCATTTGGGTGAATACTCTAGGGTAACAAAAAGCTTTGAGGAGCCAGAAAAAGTGTTTGAATATAACATAATTGGTACACAAAAGATTTTAGAATTCTGTATCAAAAATAAGGCGAAATTAATATATGCTGGATCTACAACAAAATTCTGCGACGACAATACTGGGAATGTTCAATCTCCATACGCTTGGAGTAAATATATAAATACAGAATATGTAAAAAGATATTCTGAGTGGTATGATTTGGAGTACGCCATAACTTATTTTTCTAATGTGTACGGAGAAAGAGAGATAGAGTCTGGCGATTATTCTACATTAATAGCCAAATATATTTATAACTATAAAAATGATCTCCCTATAGAAGTTAATAATCCAGGTACTCAAATCAGAAATTTTACATATGTAAAGGATACGATAAAAGGACTAATATTAGTTGGAAATTCAGGTAGGGGTGATGATTATATAATTGCTTCTAATAAGAGTTACACAATACTAGATATAGCTAAAATGTTTACAGACAAATATATTCTAAAGGGTGAGGTTAGGGGAGACAGGAAAGGGCCTAATTTTAGCACTGCTAAAATGAAAACAGAATTTGATTTTTCTTGTGATTCTAAGCTTGAAAAGTATATTCAAGGTCACAAATAAAGAAAATGTCACACATTGTATAATCCTGGGTTACAACTTGTATGAAGCGCGTAAAACAAGTAACTTTTGGTTTTTTAGGAATAATACTAATAGTTGTCGGACTAGCTGGTATAATATTACCTATACTTCCTGGTTGGCCACTAATCTTTGGTGGGTTAATCTTGCTGTCACTTGAGTCACCAATCATAGATCATTATATTAATAATTTAGTTTCTAAGAATAGACACTTAGAGCATTATTATTTAAAGTCTAGATTCTGGGTTAGGAACAGATTTGGTTACGAATTATAAGATACTCTTACCTAATAAGGGTATTTTTTGTATCAAATATTTATGATATAATAAGTAAGTGAATAAAATCTCTAAAAATTTTTTGATACTAAGTTTATTATCTCTACTTCTTGTCAGTTCTGTAGTTATTTATTATTTTTTAGAATCTAAAAATAGAATAAATATAAATAAAGAGATATCAGAAGTCTCAAGTAGTGTAAAAATTTTAGAAAAAGCTACACCCACCATAACTATAACACCCACCACGATTACAATACCCAAAGATAATCAGAAAGTTTTTGTAGCTACTACAACTACAAAAGTTATAGTTAAAAAAACTACAGTAATTTCAGCTAAAAATATCATACCCATAAAAGAGGAAAAGATAGTAAAAGAGGATGAGGTAGTTAGGGCAGTAAGTCCAACAGTAAGCTCATGCACAGAAGCGAGTGGTGGTTTTGCAGGTCAGATAGAAACTGAGATTAATAATGTGAGAGTGTCATACGGACTGAGTAAATTAATAGCTTGCAAAGAGTTACGCAGCTCATCTTATAAAAAATATTTAGATATAGTCGCTCAGAATAATTTTACTCATGACTGGGTAGGAGGCAAAACTCTATATGATGTTATTGTTAGTAGTGGATACACTCCAAAAAGTTGGGGTGAGATATTAGAATATGGATCTGATTTCATAACAGTAAAAGATCATGTCGATAATTGGATGGGTAGTCCGACGCATAAGGCTATTATACTTGGAAAAGACTATACCCACTTTGGAGTGTATGTTGGCGCTTGGACAGTTGAAGATATTGGGGTTGATATGGGCATAGCTCATTTTGGTAAAAAATAAAAAAGCCTATGTTAAAAATTAAAAATAATAAAGTTTCTGATTTTTTATTAAGCATAAGCTTATTTATGGTTAGCTTATATGCAGCAAATCTAATTTTGTCTCCATTTTATGGTGAAGTAAAATACTATATAGGCAAAAGATTTTATAAAAATAGTGAGAGAAGTATAAATCAAATAATTAGTATAGAAAATAATATTAAGCTAGAAAATAAAAACAGTACAAAAAATAGTATTAAAAATAATATATTGTACATTCCAAGCATAGACCTGGCAACGAGTATACAAGAATTAGAAAAACTAGAAGACTTACACTTTGGCTCATGGAGAAGGCCAAATACATCTAATCCAGAGCTCGGGGGTAATACAGTAATCGTTGCCCACAGATATACAGACAAAGGAGGGCGCGCTGAAAATACTTTTTATAATTTACCAAAAGTAGAGATCGGAGAGTATATATATACTTTTTGGAATAATAAAAAATATACTTACAAAGTCTATGATATAAAAGTTGTAGAAAGTAATGACGAGACAGTAGAAAAATCTACCACCACTGCCAATATTTTAACCCTGTATACGTGTACGCCACTATGGAGTAGTACTCACAGGTATGTAGTGTATTCTAAATTAATCAGCGTGGAAGATTTAAAATAAAATATGAAAACTTTGTCACTCGTAACTTTTAGTAGCAACGAAGCAGATATCTTAGAAAGGGGATATCAAAGTATTTATGATGTAGTTGACGAGATAATATATGTAGATACTGGGTCTAAAGATAGCAGTATAGAGATTGCCAAAAAATACGGCGCTAAAATATATAACTTTGAATGGATAGATGATTTTTCTTCTGCGTCTAATTTTGCACATTCCAAAGCTACATCTGACTACAGTATTATGTGGGACAGTGATTTTGTGCTAGATAAAAATTCTAAAGAAAAAATACTTAAATTAAAAAGTGATAATTTTCATGATGCTGATCAAGTTTCTGTAAGGTGGGGTTTGGAGTATTCTGACAATGAACAGACAGATTTACAAAAATTTATATATAGGGGAATAATTAATAAGACAGGAGCTTTTAAAGTTAAAAATAGAGTACATATAGATTTCGTTTTTAATAAAAAAAATATAAAAAAAGTTAATACAGATATACTGGTTCATCACATACAAAAGTTATCAAATAAAAATAATAGAAAAGAGCAGAATATCAATTTAACCCTAGAAGACATAAAAGATAATCCAGAAGATTACACTTTGCTTTTAGCTTTGTCTGGAACTTATATTTATATAAAAGATTATGAAAATGCCCTTACTCAGCTTGAAAAATTCTTTACTTTTAAAAATTTAGATTATTTTAAAAAATTAGGAGGATTAGAAAATATGTTAAAATGCTGCATAGCTCTTAATAAAATAGATTATTGTTTTAATTTATTTGGTAAATATTATGATGAGTATAAATTAGAACCAGCATATATCTTATTGTGTGCTGACCTTATGTATTTTATAGACAAGAGAGAGAGCCTTAATTTATATATTGAATATATAAGAGTTCGTCATAAAAATGGAATACATGAGACTGATATTTTTAGAAATACTAAGCATCCAGAAAGCATGATAGAGAAAATAAAATCAGAAATAAGTTTATAAATAAAGAGTTTTTAGCGTAAGTCTATCTTGTATGGGGATAATATAAACATACATACACTTTATAGTGTTATTATATAAGTAATTAATATGAAAAATATATTTCAAAATCAAAGCATTAAAAAAGCCGCAGCAGCAGGAATGATTGCAGCTCAAGTAAGTATAGGCAGTAACTTTTTAAGTGAAAGCTTTGTAGACACTTCTTTTGCAGAGACAGATTTCTACAGCTCTTGGAACTCTAGCATATTTGGAGATCTGGTGCCAGACTATGCTGCTTCAAGTTTAAATGTAAGTACTATAGAAAATACAGAAAGCGAGTCTCAGAAAACAAGATGTGTTTTAGACTCAGATAATGTTTTAAGCATAACCCCAAAAGCTTATTCTATAGATACAGGAAGTGCTATTAATAATAAAATAAGTATTGGTGGGTCAGTTGGATTCGCTAATCAGATAAAATACTCTTCAGGACCCTCTCTTGATGGATTGTATTTAGGTACAGCAACTAGTACATTTTCTTTTGGACCTAATTATAACAGCGATATGTCACTTGCATTAAACTTGACGACACCAGATTCTGGCTCTATAGTTCAGCTAACACCTAACTCATTCGATTATACACCTAACCCACTTCCAACTTCTGACTACGCTACTGGTACATATACTGCTTCTAATGGACTTGGTCAAACCGTAAATGGGGTATTTGTTTACAACAATTATTCTGGTATTAAAAATGCCAGAGTTTCTAACGTTAATTATAATGAGGTTTTTGGCCCAAACACTCCTTCTGTAAATTTTGGGTCTAATCCTGCAGTAAATGTAGTGCAAAGTCCAGCAAATGGATCTCTTATTAATAGTTTCGGTGCTTATTACTATATACCTAACACTAATTATGTAGGGCAAGATTTTTTCATTATAAATAATATAGATCATTATGTGTCAGTTATTAACCCAACCCCAACTAACGGATTTGTAGGTGGTAATTTTGAGATATTTTCTGGATCAGGAGGAGTGTATAACCCTTATTTTAATCCGTCTATTGGTAATTTTAAATTTTATACCCCTAACTTATATACTAACTTAAATTCTGGTTCTAGTTATTACTTGTATAGATTAGAAGCCCCAACAACAACTTTCGCTTTACCTCAATTACTTTCTAATTTTTCGTCCACTTCTTTTATTATAGATACCTTGTCTAGTTTTTATAATGACTCATTTAAAACACCAGTATTAGAATTTTTAAAGCAATTTACGATAGTCGTAGAGCATGATAACAGATCTCCTGTTGTAGTACCAACTGCACCGGTTAGCTTTGTAGTTAGTGGTGCTACAGGAACAGTTGATCTTACTTCTGATTACAGTGATTTTGAGAGAGATACTTTTAATCTAGCGTATGAAGTTTCAAACGACAACTTTATAACTGTACTTACTGCGTTAGAAGTAAATACAATAAATCCAGTTACAAACTCAACTTCTTCTGATTCTGCGCAATTTACAAATCTCCCAATTGGCACTTACTCATATCGAGTCATTGCAACAGAAGTGAATCCGACCAGTAACTGCGTTGAGTATCCTAATGCTTCATTTAATAAAATCGCTAGTTCTACTTCTCTGATTAGAAATTTTACAATATCTAACGCACCCTTACCAGTTAATTTAGCACCTATAGCTATACCTACTTCACCTGCTAATTTTGTAATTAGCGGTGCTACAGGAACTATACCTCTATCTTCCGACTATAAGGATTTTGAAGGGGATAACTTCGACTTATTTTATGAAGTGTACGAAGTCAGTTCGTCTATTCCGATGTTTAATGAAGTTTACGATATTCCCGATTCTGTACCTAATGCTACCTCTTCCCATACTTCACTAGGTTTTGATTTGTCTGTAGGAACTTATCAGTACAGGTTAATAGCAGAGGATTTTTCACCGACCAATAATGGCGGAGTACCAGCCAGCTCTACTTCAGCATTTAAAAGCTTCGTAGTATCCAATACTGTAGTAACCCCCACATCAACCCCAACTACCACTCCTGCAGTAGTAACACCACCAGCACCAACAGCCCCTCAAGGAGGATTGCTTCCCCTTATACCAGCAACTCCTGCACCAACACTAGTTGCGTCTACCACAACCCCAACTACTACTGAAATAAAATCTCCTGTAAAAGAAGTATTAGGACTTAACCCAGAAGATGGTGATGACCTACTTCCAGGAGAAACCCCAGCAGCTTACTTAATAAGAATGGAAAAGAGAAGAGTACTTGGCAGATCAGGCTCAAGAGACTTACTAGTAGAAACTGGATACAATAGTACTCTTAAGATATTCGCCGGGGTCACATTACTCGCTGGAATCATGCTTTTACTAAAGAATAGAAAAGAGAAAGGAGAAGAGAGAAAGATGGTTTAGAGATATACACTAAAATAAATAAAATGCCTTCAAAAAAGAAATTTCTTTTTTGAAGGCATTTTTGCTATAATAGATATAAGAAAAAAACTAAAACAAAAATATGAACAAAAACTTAATTAGAATATTAGCTGGAATTATATTAGTAAGCCCATGGATATACATTGGCAGTACTCTTAAAGATGTCATGTATATACTGTTTTCTATTGTGATAATCCTAGCAACAGTGGACATAAGCAAAAAGAAAAAGAGTGATGTGGTATAATATATAGATGAATTCTCACAGTATCTCGAATAATAGCGGAGTAGATAGTGATAAAAATGTAAGTAATACTAATCCTATTACCTATTTTGGTGTTACTGATTTTCGCGGTGTTGAGGAAAAGTTTGGTATCAAGGCAGATGACAGGACCAGGCACATGTATGTTATCGGGAAAACAGGTATGGGCAAGTCTACCTTACTTGAGAATCTAGCCATACAAGATATACAAAATGGTAATGGTCTTTGTTTTGTAGACCCGCACGGGGCTACAGCAGAAAAGTTATTAAAGTATGTTCCCGAGCATCGCATGAATGACGTCATATACTTTGCACCATTTGACACAAAGTATCCTATGAGCCTGAACATCTTAGAGCATGTAGAAGAAGATAAGAGGCACTTAGTTTCCAGTGGTCTTATGGATACATTTAAAAAAGTTTTTGGTGAAGATGTGTTTTCTGGTCGTATGGTGTACCTGCTTAATAATGCGGTGTTATCACTTTTAGAAAATGAAGGTGAGAGCTTACTTGGAATCAATAGAATTTTTGCTGATAAAGATTACAGAAAGAAAATAGTGAGTAATGTTAAGGACCCTGCTGTGCTATCATTTTGGAATGATGAATTCGCAAAGTATGAAGATAAATATGTAAAAGAGGCAAGTGCTGCGATACAAAACAAAATAGGACAATTCATTATGACTCCAATGATAAGGAATATTGTCGGTCAGGCCCACTCATCTTTTGACATGCGTGAAATAATGGATACAAAAAAGATTTTAATTTGTAACTTTTCTATAGGGCAAACAGGTAGTGAAAATGTTAACTTGATTGGGTCACTTTTAATTACAAAAATATATTTGGCAGCTATGAGCCGTGCTAATCTTAGTTATGATAATTTACAAAAGGCTGCTCCATTTTATTTTTATGTGGACGAGTTCCAGAACTTTGTGAATGATTCTTTTGCGCAGATACTATCTCAGGCTAGAAAATATAATCTAGGTCTTACAATAGCTCATCAATATATCGAACAGTTAACTGACAATGTAAAGGCTGCGGTATTTGGTAATGTTGGAACTATGATAACTTTTAGAGTTGGAGCAACTGACGCTGAGCAATTAGAAAAAGAGTTTGCCCCTGCTTTTACCGCGGACGATATTGTTAACTTAGGAGCAAGGCAGATATATTTAAGGCTTTCTATTGACGGCGTTGGTTCAAAGCCATTTTCGTCACGTACCATGGCGCCTATTGCTGATGATGATATTGATTACGTTCCAGGCATTATTGCTAGCAGCCGCGCAGGTTATGGAAAAGAAAAGCTAGTCGTAGAAAAAGAAGTGGCGACGTGGTATGAACCCATAATTAAAAAATTACCTACGAACACTAGCAGTGTAAGCAGAATAGATTCTGTAGAAAGTAGATTTAAAAGTAAAGAACAAGATTATAAGCCAGAATACAAAAAAATAGTAAGTAATAAAAATTCAGAAGAAAGAAAAGTAGAAAGAACAGAGAGAGTAGGAGAAAATCTAGAACCAAAACCAGAATATAAAAAAGCAGAATATAGTCTAAAATTAAAAAAAGATCTATATAAAGAAAAAGAAGGTACATTAAAGATGATAGGAAATAAAAACTTTGAAGAAGAAGATAAAAGAAAAGAAAATAAAATAGAAGATATTTTTTATAAAAAAGAAAAAGAAGTTGATATAGAAATGCCTGATGATAAGAAAGAATTTGTAAGACATAAACCTAACTCAGCTTTGCGTGACGCACTATCTAGTGCTATGAATATAAAATTAGACGAAAACAAAATTACTAGTAATTTAAAAAAAGAAGATTTGGAGAAAATTATAAATGGAGAATAATAAAAGTTATAAATAAATTATATGAATTTTTTTAAAGAGACAAAATTAAAAAAAATAGTTTTAAGTATTATTTTTTTAAATATTAATTTTGTATCTGCCCAAGAAATAAGCGAAATCATGTATGATCCAAAAGAGGGTAGTGAATGGATAGAAGTTTATAATAATACTGACTCATCGCTAGATTTGACTACTTATAAATTTTATGACCCAAGCACAAAACACGGCATATCGACAGCTAGTAATTATAGTAATGCCAATCTTAACATACTAAAAGTGGGAGAATATGCTGTAATAGCAAATGATCCAGTAACTTTCCTTTTGGCAAATCCTGGTTTTTCTGGTAATTTATTTGACTCTGTTTTTTCTTTAACAGATACGGGTAAGCAACTAATACTTAAAAATAGTTCCCTTATAAATGTGTTTTCAATAAGCTATACGCCGCAAGTAGGAGCAAACAATACAGGCGCTAGTTTAAATTATTTAGATGGAATTCTCAAAGTTTATAAAGCTACACCTTCAGCTTCTTCTACTTTGATTACTCTAACAAATGCTAATACAAATAATTCTACGACTACGATCAACAGTACCACAACATCAACAACTACAAACAATAATACTGGGTCAGCCAATAGCCTTATAAGCAGCTACTCAGCGTACACCAGCTCAGGATCTAACAGATTCATACTTGGTGATTTGAAAATGCTAGTACCAAAAGAAATAAATACAGTGGTCGGGGCTGAGACAGAATTTTTTGTTAAAAATATTGATAATAAAAATAGTGTAGTAAATGCAAATACCTACTGGTCTTTTGGTGATGGTTCCGAAGGTATTGGCTCTACAACTACACACAGATATCAAAATGTAGGAGTTTACAATGCTTTTATAGAGAGTCAAGTATCTAATTCTTATGGAGTAGACAAGATAATAGTAAAAGTAGAAAATCCAAATATCGAGATTAGTGATGTGCAAGATAATTATGTTGAGCTGCATAATAAAGGGGATATAGAACTTAATATTGGACGATTTATAATTGCTAGTGATCAGGGTTTTTATCAGCTATCTCGCATGTTCATAATCAGTGCACAATCAAAAATAAAAGTAGATGGTCGTGTGCTTGGATTTTCAAAATTAACTAATGTAAAACTAATGAGCGCTTATAATACTTTTGTAACAAAATACGAAAACAAAAGTCTATTGTTCCAAAGTAATACTTTAGAAAATATAAACTCTACTAGCACTGTTATTTTCTCAGAAAATGCTACAAATACTAGTCTCATTAAAAACAAGATAAGCTATAAAAATAAATTAAAAGTAGTATCAAATGGACTTATTCCAAAGAAAAATCCAAAACTTAGCTCATCTCTTAACCCGAAAGAAAATACTGAAACAGAATCTGTAAATACACTAAAAGAGAATGCTGGGGAGAAAGGGTCTACTAATTTTGTAAAAAAATGGTTATACTGGATATATGAATAAAAAATTCCTATCTATATTTTTAGCTTTATGTTTTATAAATAGCTCTCTTGCACAGACTACAAATTCTGCATTCGATTGGTTTTCTAATACTTATTCGAATCAAAGCTCTACTCAAAACACGATAGTAATACCAAATACTCAGAATAATTTAAGTAATAATATCAGTACTAATGTAGCAGTGATAAATACTCAAAATATAAGTAGCAATCAAATACAAATACCTCAAAATGTTCTAACTGAGATTGATAATTTAAAAGCCAAATACTCTCTTAATCAAGCACAGGTTAATTCCCTTAATCAAGTCGCTAGATCATATCAGTATCTTTTTAATAATCCTCCACAAACTATTACTCAAGCACAGATTTTTAATAAGCGTGACATATCAGCAACTGACTGTGTATCCTCTAGAATAGTTGGTCAAGCTATGGATGAGTCCATAAATAAAATAGAATTAGCAAGTATAGATACAGCTCAAAAAAATACGATTTATCAAAGATACAGCAGCTTACTTGATGAAAATAATTTAGAAACTCCAATTGCTGAATCTATTACTGGGTGCGAAGATGAATTTTCTCAGAATACTACAAATCAAAACACTAATTTTCAGATTAATCTAAATGGAGTAATATTAGATCAGAATATAACATCAAAGTGTATTACCTTAACTCACTTTATGGAGTTCGGCTCTCGTGATTCGCAGGTTTTTCCACTACAGAACTTCTTAATGGAAAATGGTTATTTAGAAATGTATCCAACAGGTTTCTTTGGACGTAACACTGAGTTTGCAGTAAAAGAATGGCAAAAGAGACACAATATTGATATCAAAGGCTGGGCTGGGCCAAGTACACGTGGTAGCATCGCAGGGTTAACCTGTAAGACACAAGCAGCGTATGAAAAAGCATTCAAAGGAGAGGCCGTTAAAAAGTATGTTGCTGTTAAAAAAGTTTTAGCTAAAACTCCAATAGACCAACCTGTTAAAATTAAAACTATTATAATTGCCACCACCACAACTTCTGTGGTAGATGAATTTAAGACTAGCACTTTTACGAGTCTCGTGAGTACTAATAATCTTTCTTCTCTCGGGGCTACATTTTTTACAAAAAGATCACCAGTTAATACTTTATACTTTACTTACAAAGCAAATACTGCACTAGACGACATCTATACATGTATATCTAAAAATGGAAACAACAAGTGTGAGTCTTCTAGTAACTTTACAAAAGTAAAACAAAAATATGAACCAGGTAATATAGATATGATTAATAATACTACCAAATGGATATTTAATGTTTATTACAACAGTGACGTGTGGGGTACTGATGGTGGCAATATTTATATCAGAAATGGACTCGGTAATATTAGTGAAGTTTATAGCGTAAAAGTAGCAAATACGTTATAATATAAAACAATAAAATAATATAAAATTATTATTTCCGTGCTATTATAACAGTATTACTCATACCACTTTCTCTTTTGATTTCTTTTATTTCTAAAACTTCAAAATCGCTTTCTGTAAAAATCTTTTTTATTTCTGCATAGTCATAATAATGCACATATCTAGTATTTTTATGATGCACGAACCCAATCACAGCGTCTTTGTTTTCATTCAAGTCATAATTACTTTCACTCAAGTTCCAGGTTGTAAATATTGAAATAGTATCTTTCTTAGTAACTCTATTAGCTTCTTTAAGCCAGCCTACAACTTTACTTGGTGGTATATGATGTAACACTGCGATACTAATTATTTGATCAAATCTTTCATCTTCAAAATCTTTTAAATCAAGCCCATTTATTTTTTTAAATATTTTTTTTGGATATTTATCTTCTGCTATTTTAATTAATTTTTCTGATGGGTCAACACCAAGATAATCTATGTTAAAATCCTCTAGTTCTTTTACTAGTCTACCGTTACCACATCCTAGGTCTAAGATTTGTGTATTTAGTCTTATATTTTTTTTAATCTCGCCCATCAGCTCAGGCCAAAAGTTCTGTCTTGTCTTATCCCAGTCACTACTAACCAGATCATAGCCATCTATAGTTAATTTTATTTTACCAGTATCATCCAAAGAGTTAACTAATTCTTTGTCTACATCTCTTTTTAATCCAGGCTTGTATTCTGACTTCTTTCCCTCTTTTTCTTCTAATGTTTTTATCTTCATGTTTTATATTATAACATTTTGAGCTAATTTAAAAAATATTTTATGTATAATCAAAAAAACACCCCCACACGACGAATCGTGGGGGGGGGTATATTGGGCAGAAAAAAGTTTACTTAATCACTCTTTCTAATGCTGCAAGGTTGGCGTCAGTCTTTTTGCCATAAGGCTTGAGGCGGCCAATTAGGTAAGGGTTAAGATCTTCCTTTGCACCTTTTTGAAGCCACACTCTTGCGCTCTTGATGGCAAGTCCAGGAGCATGATGCGCTGTCGCCATAAAGGTAACTAGGTCTCCAGGCTTACGCTTGGTTGCTAATCTTAATACTGCAAACTCTTTTGCATTTGTCTGTTTACACAGCAATGCAAAATTGTGTATAGCAAAAAGGTAAGCTGCGCGATGATTCTCACCATTACGTAACTTTATGACTGATCCGGGTATTTGAGCACTTTTTTGCAAATGCTTATTTACCCTAGATGCTCCCTCTAACTTTTTACCATCATCACGCAGAGCGTAAGATGTAAATTGATAGAGACCAAATGACAGCATCTGGTCATACATTGCAGGTACTGCCATGATGTAGTTAGAACCAGCATTTTGCAGCAGGATATTTAAAATTTTTACATTTAAATCCCCTTCTGCAGAAGGCATCAGCTCAGTCATGCCATAAGCAATCAGGTCGACCCCACGTATGTCTAGTACAATAGTTTTTAACATTTTGCATTCAACTTCAGCGAGCTTGTATGATTTGCACATACTACTCCACCTTATATTTTTGTTGACGAGGGTAATCTCTGCGTCAGCCTCGGAAACAAATTTTTTCAAATTAATTTTCTTTGGATTTTCCAAAAATACAGAGAGAGGAGTATGCGCATTATCGACGCTTGCATCACTAATTTTTTTACGATTAATTTTGCGTGCCCACATGTCAGCTAGGTTTTCAGCAAAGTTAACTGTGGCAGAAGTTGGTATGGTACCAGATACTCCAAGCATATCAGCGTATAGACCACCAAGCTTGCGCCCAGAAATTGTAGAAAAATTAACTTTTTGATCAGCAGCTTGCGAGGCTGAATCTTCAAGTTTTTCTTTCTGCATCTCTTTTTTGACAGCAATGTCGCCATTTGCTGTTTGCGTAGAGGGTACCATAGCCGTCTTACCTGTCGGTGAGTTTTTAGGCTCTTCTTTTTTACTACAGGCGGTTAAACCTAAAAATAAAAAAGAAATAATTAAAACAAAGAACTTATGCATCTTTTTCTCCAAAAATTAACGATATGTAATAATAACATATAAATTAAGTATCTGTCAAGTTGATAGATTTGTATAAAAGTTGTATAATATAAACAAGTTTTTAATAATATAAGTGTTAAAAATTACAAATAATACGAAAACAAATCTTACCAAGTTTTAATAACTTGTAATTAACTTATGTGTTTTTTTATATTATTTTAATTTTAAATATATATTATATTATTATGTCAGTGCGTAATCCACAAGAAATAAAAAAAGATGACCTCGATTCTGCGTCAAAGGGTATTTTAAATATCTTTGAAAATATAGACAGTGAGGTAAAAGTAGCCAAGCTAAAACGCATGATAATGCGTGATGAGTATTGGTCGTCACGTATCGCGTCTGTGCGTAAGAAAATTAATAACAAAGTTGATGCTGATGGGCAGATGCCAAATAATCCAGAGCTGCTTTCCCTTTACCGTGAACTTATAGAAGATGGTAGCGCTACAAATATTGATGGCAGTATTTTGAGTACTCATAATAAAAGTAGTGATGTAGAGCAGATACTTAAGAGACTTAAAGTTCGCTCTAATTCAGGAGTTGCTGTTGTCTCGCTACTTACAAAGCCTTATACTTGCCCTGGACGTTGTATATATTGTCCAACCGAAAAGAATATGCCAAAGAGTTATCTGTCTCGTGAGCCAGCTGCTGCGCGTGCGTTACTTAATCGTTTTGATCCTTACAAGCAGATTACCATGCGCCTCAAAGCACTAACCATGAACGGTCACCCAGTAGATAAGATAGAGATGATTATGATTGGCGGGACTTTTAATTTTTATAAAAAAGATTATCAAGAATGGTTCACTAAAGAAGCCTTTCGTGCGTGTAATAATTGGAAAGCGAGTGTTGAAAATAGAGAAGAGATAAAAGAAGATCATAATTACACTCTCGAAGAGCTGCAGATAATTAATGAAAAAGCTCACGCTAGGATAATTGGTCTATCTATTGAGACTAGACCTGACTATATCACTCCAAGTGAGCTCAAGTGGCTTCGTTATCTTGGCGTTACAAAAGTTGAGCTTGGCGTTCAGCATCTTGATAATGATGTATTAGAATTTAACAAGCGTGAGATGACTGCTGAAAGTATAGCGCGCGGTACTGAACTGCTTCGTGATTATGGATTCAAGGTTGTGTATCACATGATGCCGAACCTACCAACCAGTAACCCTGAGATGGATGTTAAAATGTTTAAGGAATTATACAATGGTAAAAATCATCACCCAGATATGATGAAAATATATCCGTGTATGGTGCTGCGTGGATCATTACTTTATAAATGGGTAACACAGAGGAAAATAGAATACAAAGCATATGATGATGAGCTGCTAACTCATGTACTAGCTGACGCTGAAAGCTTTGTTCCAAATTATACAAGATTAATTAGGGTGATACGTGATATACCTGCTGATTATATTATTATCGGCTCTAAGAAAAGTAATCTGCGTGAAGACGTAGATAAGTTCCAGCAAGCGCGTGGCGTCCCACAAGTAGACATACGCGCACGCGAGATAAGAGATGGTGGAATAGATCCAAATGACTTTCATATGACTGAGACCTGGTACGAGACCGAGCATGGATATGAATGTTTTCTACAATTTGAAAATGAAAAGGACATAACTGGGAATAATAAACTCGCAGGATTCTTACGTCTTCGCCTTCCAAAATTTGAAATTATTAAAAAAGATTTTGCAAGTATAAATCAAGAGCTTAAAAATAATTTTGCAAAGCTTGATTGCGGCGGTGCATGTGCTGGTAAATGTGTTTGCAAAAAAGAAAATACAACTGCAAATAATTGGGGGCTAGACAAATGGTACAAAGAAAGTGAAGAGTATGCAGGTGCGCACCTAAATAAGATAGATGAGACATTAGCTGGATCTGCTTTTGTGCGTGAGTTGCACGTTTATGGTACTATGAAGAGAGTGGGGCAAGTTGGTAATCAATCCCAGCACACAGGTATGGGTAAAAGATTGATTAAAAGAGCCGAAGAGATAGCAATGGGTGATAACGAATACTTCAAAAAAGGACAAGTAGAAAAATATAAAAAATTATCTATAATTTCAGGAATTGGTGTTCGTGATTATTACAGGGCAAGAGGGTATAGATTAGAGGGGACTTATATGGTAAAAGATCTGGATTAGTTCTTAAATGTTAATAGACATCTATTTATTCGTTAAGGCTTGCTGTATAATATATATTATATAAAAACTAAAACTAAAAATAAATATGCATCTCTCACTAATTGCAATAATAATATCCGTAGTAGCTATAAATAAAGCAAGTAGCGCAGAAAAAAGAGCTAGATTAGATGTATAATATATTTAATAACTTGAATTAATTTAAACAAAAATATGGAAAAGATAATACAAAAAATAGATCAAAAAACAAATAGTATAAAGTTAATAGACTCAGCGATTAATAACATAAAAGTAATTAAAAAAGTTTTGCTAGCTATCGCCATCTTGATGCCAGTCTATGTCTACTTTAATGTAAAAGATGCAAAAGATTTTGGAGGACTGGCACTTAATCTTTTAATATTGTCGCTAATTATTGGCCCACTTGGAAAAATATTTAAAAATAATTTTATGAAGTTCATGATGCTTATTAGGGGAGAGATAGGAATACTAATGGCATCAGCTGCGCTCGCTCACGGAGTTGGAATACTTTCTAATAAAATACTGCAGGATATGCTAAGCAGTGCTACTCAAAAAGAAATGGTTACAGATTATTTACCACTCACCCTTGGTATTCTTGCGATGTGGCTAACGGTCCCATTGCTTATTACTAGTAATGCTTATTTGAAAGAAAAAATGGGAGCATGGTGGTTCAGAATGCACAAGTTAGCTTATGCTATATTCATACTCGGCGCCTTGCACGCAGCAACTGTAAAAAGTGGTTTTAATATAGAGAGTACAATGAAAGCATCACCAATTTTAATTATCTATATCCTAATAGTGCTTGCCAGTAAAAAATGGGGAGTAAAGAAATAATAGTAAATAATATTTACAAAAGAAAACATTATAATTTTATTTTTATTTAAATAACGTAACCCCCATCTTCAAAGATTGCTTCTTCTGATTTTTTCCCTTTATTTATAAAAGTTACTTTATCCACAACAGGGAATAGGTCGACGTGATATTTTGTTTTCTTACTGGTCAGTCCTTCTT
>JAYTMX010000027.1:0-23574 GCA_043728155.1 bacterium | reverse complement strand
TACAAGCACACCACATTTTACTGAGTGTATTTAACTCGGCATGCACCTCCATCCCAACTGTTACAAAGTATTTTTTTTCTTCTGACATATTTTTTTCTTGTATATATTATATCATATTTTACATAAAAATTAAAAATAATAATTTATAAATTATATGTTATAATTTAAGTAAGAATATAGCAATATGCAAGATCAGGACCTGACACTCGAAGAATTTCAAAATCTGAGTAAGATGCATTTGAGTGTTGATAGTATTTTAGGTCGCGAAGAAAATAATTTAAATAAAATAAATAACAAAGGCTCATCTAATAATAATTTTCACGTAAAGCAAGGTAGATTCGAAGGGCCGTATACAAAAATATTAGAGCTTATTGAAAATAGAAAATTAAGCATAAGTGAAATATCACTGTCTCAAATTGCAGATGATTATATATCTTATGTAAAATCTTTGGAAACTATTAACCCGCTAGACATATCACAATTTATACAAGTTGCGAGTACGCTCATGCTCATCAAAGCAAAGTCACTATTACCTCAAATGGAATACACGAGTGATGAAAAAGAAGAAGTGAATACATTAGAAAAGAAATTAGAATTACATAAAGAATTAAAATTAGCTGAAGAAAATATAAAAAGTATCTGGTCTAAAAATGTTTTGATAAGTAGAGAAGAAGTAGACTACAAAATAGAAAAGATATTCATACCAAAATCAGTTAATATAGCGAATCTTTTTTCAGTTGCTGTGCTAACCCTCGCTAAAATGCCTAATTTTGAAAGACTTAAGAATGTTGCAGTAAGACAAGCTGTAAAGCTCGAAGATGTAATAGAAAAGATGATAAGTAGAATTAGTGAGAGTATGACTAGTCTAAAAGACTTTGCAAAAAGTATGGGTGGCAATGAGAAAGAAGTTAAGAAAAATATTATAGTTAGCTTTTTGGCACTACTTGAATTACTTCGTCATGGTAAAATAACTGCAAGTGAAAATGGGGGAGATATTAGTATTAATAGAATTTAAAAAATTATAGTATAATACAATCTAGTATGAAAATAAGCGAATTAGAAAAGAAAATAATCAATATAATATTTGCTGCAGGCGAGGGAATAGATATTATTACTGTCGCAAAAATATTAGATATAAATAAAGAAGAGATAGAAAATTCTATTTTAAGTATAAAAAACAATCTAAGTAGTCTTGGATTAGAATTAGTTGTGAGTGAAAATAATAACAGTAAATTTTTAAGCTTAACTACAAAGTCAGAATATTCTAACTTACTTGAAACATACTTTAAAGTTCAAACAGAAGAAGATTTGACTCCGGCCCAGCTGCAGACACTCACAATAGTCGCATACTTAAAAGAAGTGTCTGTGCAAGAAGTTTCTTTTATTCGTGGTATACAATCTATTCAGACTTTGCGTGCATTGTCGACAAGAGGCTTGGTTAAAAAGCTTGGAGAAAAGTACGTATTAACTTTGGAAGCTTTTAAAATACTTGGCATATCTTTGAACGAAGACTTGAAAGATTATGAGAAATTAAGTCAGAATCTCAGATCAAAACTAAGCGAAGCCTTGAATGGATAAATATGTTGCGTCAAAAGTTAAATAATATCAAAAATAAAAAGTTAATTTCACTCACTATTATTGTAAGTATAATTTTTATTATATTATTTTTATATGTAAGAGAAAAAACAAAATTTAATTTTAAAGAATCTTTATTTTTAAATGAAAAGAATAAAAGTATTAATCTTAGTAATATTTTAACTAATTATAAAAAAGATAAGAAACTAAATATAAATAATATTAGTATTTTAGAAAAAAAAGTGGAAATGGAAAAAGAGTTAAAATATAAAGAATTAAAAAGTAAGATTTTAGCAAAGAGTTACTTAGTATTAGATTTAGAAAATAAAAAAGTTCTAATATCAGAAAAAGAAAATCTAAAATTACCGCTCGCGAGCATTAGTAAGTTAATGACGGCTTATACTGCACTTAATTATTGTAATGATAATCTAAAATTAGAATTAGATAAGATATTAATGGCGTCCGATAATGAAAAAGCTGACTATGTAGCGAGTAGTTGCCCTAATTATGATGAGTTTATTAAAAATATGAATTATCTTGCTAAGAAAAATAACCTAGATATGACTTTTATTAATCCATCAGGGCTAGATATAAATGAAGAAAGTGAAGCAAGTAATTACGGCACTGCGTCTTCAGTGGCTAAGCTGATTAACTTAGTGTATGAAAAGAATTCAAATATATTAAGTCACACTACCAAAAAAACTTATGAAGGTATTAAAAACACTAATGAAAAAGTATCAAGTACTCCATTTTTAATAGGTTCTAAGACAGGTTTTACTGATATGGCTGGGGGAAACCTGGTTACTATATATGAAATAGGTCCAAATTCCCGTTTTGCCGTTGTGGTTCTCGGTTCTACAAAAGAGGGTAGATTCAGAGATACTGAATTACTGGTCAATTATTTTCTGGAAAACCAGTAAAAAAGTTCAATTATTATGATATAATAATTGAATGAATTCGATTAATCTTTTAACTATATTATTACCATCAGTTATTACCTTTGCAATAGGTATTTTTATTAGCTTTCCGATACATAGGTGGCTAATTAAAAATGAGATCTGGAAAAAGAAAAATGTCACCAAGTCGATAGATGGAAAAGATGCTCCAATCTCAGCCATGTTACACAATGATGAAAAAGTAAAAGTCCCACGCATGGGTGGGCTTATAATTTGGATGAGTGTGCTAACGACTGCTGCTATATTTTATACGCTGAGCAGATTTACAAGCTTTACTATTTTTGACAAATTAGATTTTACTTCACGTTCTCAGACATGGTTACCACTCTTTACTTTATTCTTTGGTGGCGTTCTTGGGGCAATAGATGATTTATCTGTTGTAGAGTATTTTAAAAAGTCAGGTAGTTATATTGGTGGTGGATTGTCACTTACTGTCAGATTATTTTTTGTTTTTTTAATATCACTCTTTGTATCTTATTGGTTCATCAATAAGCTGGGTATGAATAGCATACATATCCCTGTTTATGGTGATTTGTTTTTGACTCCATTTATCTTTGCTGGATTACTTATAATTATGATGCTAGCAACTTATGCTGGTGGAATAATAGATGGCGTTGATGGACTGTCCGGCGGTGTGATGATGATGATATACAGCGCTTATGGTGTTATAGCATTAACTCAAAATCAATATGATATTGCGACACTTTGTTTTGCTATAGTGTCTGGAATACTTGCATTTTTATGGTTTAACATTGCGCCTGCAAAGTTCTACAATACAGAAACTGGCATGACTGGACTTTTAATTACAATAGTTATAATTGCTTACCTTACTGACGGTGTTGCTTACTTACCAGTGGTAGCTTTTCTTTTATATGTTACTGTTGCCTCCACAGTGTTACAGCTTTTGTCTAAAAAGTTCCGTGGAAAGAAAATATTTTTAGTAGCCCCAATACATCATCACTTTGAAGCAAAGGGTATGCCAAATCATAAGGTGGCAATGCGTTACTGGATAATTGCTTATTTTTGTGCAGTACTAGGAGTTCTAATGTCTTTTGTCTAGAATATATTTATAATATCTTATGTATGTTTAAAAATATTTATGAAAAATTAGAAATATGGAGAATAGATAAATCACTATCTGTCGCTGTGCTTCTGCTAATTTCTGTCGGAGCTATTGCATTTTTTTCAGCCGCACTTGGCATCCTTAATAGGAATGAGATAAAGTTCTATGGTATGATACAAAGCCAAATATATGCCTACTTAATAGGAATAGTTGTAATGATTATTTTCTTTGTTATTAATTATAAATATATTAATAAATTTACTTTGTACTTTTATGTAGGGGCTGTCTTACTTTCATTTTTAGTTTTTGTGCCAGGGCTAGGAATTAGCCATGGTGGCTCGACTAGGTGGATGAATGTAGGAGGGTTTTCTCTTCAGCCAGCTGAAGTATTAAAAATAGCAGTTATATTTATATCAGCTTGGTTTTTAAGAAAGTATGATAAATATCTTAATAATTTTAAATATGTCATATTAGGATTTTTAGGTATTATGGGGCCGATTGCTGTTGCTATGTTTATGCAAAAGGACCTCGGAACACTTATTATAATCGGTTCGATTGTAGTATCTATATTCTTTAACTCTAAAATTAAATTAAAGTATATAGCCGCGATAGTTTTGTCAGGTATTTTAGTTTTTGGACTTTATGTTATGACTAATAGTTATGTTAAAAATAGAATCTATGACTATATGGGAAAAGGTGGCAATAGTAAAGGTATATCTTATCAAAACGATCAAGCATTGCTTGCTATCGGTAACGGAGGAGTAACTGGTAGAGGGTATGGTCAAAGCATACAAAAATTCCACTATCTTCCCGAGCCTGCTGGTGACTCGGTATTTGCTGTTTTTGCAGAGGAGTTTGGATTCATTGGTTCTGTTTTAGTCGTCTTACTATTCTTTTATATAATAACAAAATTAACTTTAATATCCGTAAAAGAAAATAATATTTTTATTAAAAATGTTATAATAGGTTCAGCGACACTTTTATTCTTGCAGGTCTTACTTAATATAGGTTCCATGTTAAAAATAATCCCACTTTCTGGAGACACATTACCTTTTTTCTCTCAAGGAGGGACCGCACTCATATGTAACTTTATGTTAATTGGTATAATGCTACAGTTTACAAAAAAGAATAATTAAAATAATAAAAAACTTATAAGAATATGAAAATAGTATATACAGGAGGAGGAACATCAGGACACTTTTATCCGCTAATGGCAGTTAGCGAGAGGGTAAAGAGGCTGGCTTATAAAGAGAAATTGATAGATCCAAAAGAGTATTATTTTGCTTCTAAAAATCTAGATGATAAGATGCTAAAGTCAAGAAATATAAGCTATTCATATGTACCAAGTGGTAAGAGAAGACTTTATTTTTCTCTACTTAATTATATAGACATATTAAAAGTAGGGTTCGGTACTGTGATTGCATTTTTTAAATTATTAGTAATATATCCTGATATTATTTTTTCAAAAGGAGGTTATGACAGTGTTCCAACATGCCTTGCTGCGGCTGCGTTACGTATTCCAATTATATTACACGACAGTGACAGTATACCTGGTAGGGCATCACTACTTATATCAAGATTTGCGAGTAGGGTGGCAGTGTCATATCCAGAATCTATTGCTTATTATCCAAATCAAAACAAAGTCGCCTATGTAGGACAGCCAATATTAGACAAGTATACACCAGAAGAAAATTTTAACAGGGTAGTAAAAGAAGTAAGTAGAAAAAATATTTTGATAATAGGGGGATCAAGTGGTAGCGTAAAAATAAATGATGCAGTACTCAGTGTCTTACCAGAATTAATGTCAAGATACAATGTAATACATCAGACAGGTGCTGATAATTATTCTGACGTTAAGCTGCGTACTCAGGTTATCTTAGAATCGTACAGTATCGAGGCTTATGCAGTATATCCAAGCTTAGATCTTTCAAAAATATACCGAGAAGTAGACCTTGCTATAACGAGGGCAGGCAGTACTTTATTTGAATTAGCGTCTTGGCAAATACCATCTATTGTGATACCAATAGACGAATCAGTAAGCAGAGATCAGATGCGTAACGCAGACTCATTCTTTAGGCGAGGTACAGTAAAAGTTTTAAATGAAAATAATATGACACCAAATATATTATTAAATACTATTATAAATATATTTGAAAAAGAAAATTATAAAAAGATGTTAGATGCCTGTAAAAATATGGGAATACAAAATGGTGCAGAGAAAATAGCTAAAGAAATAATATCGATATGTTACACTCACAGATAAGCTTAAAGTCAAATATTAGATACATTATATTTGGGTTATTTTTAGCTTTAGCTTTTTCTTTGCATGATTTAAATCATAATTTTAATCTTGCATATGCTGACACAAAAGATGACCTGGCAAAGAAAATACAAGATAACAAAGCAGCGCTTGATGCTCTTGAAAAAGAAATACGTGATTATAATTCTAAAATAGTTAATACAAAAGAAGAGGGAAATACATTAAAACAAGCAATAAGTGTATTAGAAGGTAGAAAGAAAAATCTTAATCTAGAAATTGATGCTGCTAGTATTAAAATAAAAAATACACAGTATGAGATATTAGATACCGAGTCAAAAATACAAGTCTCAGAAAACAAGTTGACAACTTTTAAAAGTGGTCTAGAAAATATAATAAGAGAGATTAATTATTCTAATCAAAATAATTCTTTTTTATTTAATATAACTAATGACAGAGGGATAAGCGAGTACATCGATGATCTTAATAATATAAGCGTCTATAAAAATTCTGTTAATGACTCGCTTGATAATGTAAAGACTTTAAAGTCTGGACTAGAAATAAATAAAAAATTACAAGAAAATAAATACGCAGAATTAAATGACCACAAAGAAGAGCTAAGCGATAAGAAAAAACTAGTAGAACAAAATAAAAAAGAAAGTGATATTCTCCTAAAAGAAACTAAATCAAAAGAAGATATATATAAAAAACAATTAGCTGATAGAAAGAAAATAAAACAAGATTTAGAAAAAGAAACTCTAGATTTTGAATCAAAATTAAAGGCAATAGTTGATACGTCTCTATTACCAAAGTCAGGTACTGGCATACTTGCATATCCTGTTAAAAAGGTTAACATAACTCAATATTTTGGGAACACTGCCTTTTCTACCAAAAATTCTCAGATATATAATGGGTCAGGACATAATGGTATTGATTTTGCAGTGCCAGTTGGAACACCGCTATACGCTGCAGCTGATGGTGTCGTGGTTGGTGTTGCTGATAGTGACCTTGCTTGTCGTGGCGCATCCTACGGTAAGTGGACTATGATAAGGCACAATAATGGATTAACAACACTTTATGCTCATATGTCAAGTTTTGGAGTTTCTGAAGGGCAGTCAGTGTTAGCTGGTCAAAAGATTGGTCTTAGTGGTAATACTGGATACAGTACTGGTCCTCATTTACACTTTACAGTATACGCCAGTCAGGCAGTACGCGTAGCAGGCCCAACTGAGTACAGGTCAAAGTCATGCGGTACCTATATGGTGATACCAATAGCACCTCGTAATGCTTATCTTAACCCACTTAGTTATTTTTAATTAATATAGTATAATTGACACATGACAAACTTAACATATTTAGAGTTCGTAACATACGTGATACTGGTCACAGGTGCCGGATATTATATTGGTGGTAAGTCCTGGTGCAAGTTCTTAACAGGAGACTATAAATAGTTTTAATTAGTAACGAGAAGTATAATAAGACATAAATAAAAATATATAAATACATGATAAACATAGAATATAAAAACCTAGGATTAATATTATTTGTAGTTTTTTTAATAGGATTAATGTATGGCGCATATAAGATGCATAAAGATATGCATTAGATAGTCGTAAAAGATATATTGTGCGACAACAGGTATATATAAAAGTCTTGTATACTCTTTATAAATAAGCTTGTTTTGATTTACATTTTGTATTCATCAATTCTATACTCCCTTACCACCCCATTTAACCCAATAGCTATTTACTTAATTTTTATACCTAATCATAACCCTTGTTTTGATATCATAATTCCTTTTTATTAACACCTACAGTAACGCATACTTCATAACCTTTACTCCCTTATTATAGCCACTTATATCTACTACTTGACAAAATATTTAATACATGTATAATATATACATCATCAACCGAGCCAAAATACTTTGGCCATGTTGGTCAAAGTTTAAGCTCTTTCATTCAAGGAAAAATTTAATCATGAAAATCAAATTCGAACATACTGGCGACGTTCACTCTTTTGTTATGGCTATGATGTCAGGTAATCCTTTTACCCTGACTAATGGCAGTAAAGTTATGACTGTTAAACCAAACACTTTTACAGTAAGTAAAGTCAAAGGCAGCCCTGAAGTATCAGAAGTTCAGGTAACAGTATCTCTTCCCGACCTATTTTCTGAATCTGAGGCAAAAATGACTTTTCAATACATAACTAAATCAGTTATTTTGGCTAAAGCTGTTAACCCTGTTGAAGAAGTTATGCACCAAGATGAAGTATATGGCATACCAGCTTACTCTCACTCCGAAGACTTCTCAATATATCCTGGATCCGAGGGGGTAACGTTTGTTCCAAATGGTACTCCGAAAGAGTCAGGAGAAATTTTTCTGCCTGGTGCAAAAAGTTACCCTGGAATTGCTGCTCGTCCAGCAATTCCAGGCCGACCAGAAGTCACTGTTCAACTTTTTTGTAGCCGCAGTGCTTCTGGTTTGATGGTTGAATTTGAGTGACATTAACCTGCTACGCGCAATAGAAAATCTGTTGCATTTGTAGCGGGTTTTCTTTTTGTCTATTTTTAATTTAGTAATCAAAAATTCTAAATTAAGACTTAGGATTTTATTATATATTAATTTAAAATTTGTTTTCGTCTTATCTTCTTTTCTATATTTTTTACACACTCAAGTATTTTCTAACAGCCAGTATAGACGATATACTGGCTACAACTATGCCCGCTCCTGCTAATATCAGAAATAGGTTAAGCGCATTATCTAAATAGTATTGATGTACGCTATACCCTCCAAAAAAATCTATAGTCCTGGCCGCTACATATTTTGTTACTGGGTAAAATAACGCTGTAGTAATAACCGAGGCGACAAGGCCGTAAATAATAGACTCGACAATAAATGGACCACGTATATACATATCGCTGGCCCCTACTAGCTTCATAACTGAGATCTCGTCTTTGAATGTAAAGATAGCGAGGCGTACAGTGTTATAAACTATGAGTAATGACATCACTGCAAAGATTATGATCATGACAAAACCAAAACTGTTGAACCAGGTTATAATTTTATTTAGCTTATCAATACTATCTTTTATATCTACATAATTAATCTTGTCTATATCTTTTTTATCATCAGCTAAAAATCCTTCTTCATTTATTTTTTCCATGATACCGTTATAATCATTGGTATCATTAGCTTTGACTTGATAGCTGGCTCCGAAAGGATTCGTACCTATCTCTTCTAAGGCCTTGATTGTGGCTACATCATTTTTGTATTGCTCTCTAAAGTTCTTAAGAGTATCATCTTTTGAAATAAAGTTTACCTCTTTTACATTTTGTATACTGAGCAGTTTTTGTTTTACTGATATTATAGTCGCGTCAGATGAGTCATTTTTAAGGTAAATACTAATATCTACTTTTGATTTAATTTGATCTACCGAGCTGTTAAATACAGCTTTGAATAAAAATATACTAGCGATGATAGATAACGTAACTACTAATATAAAAATAGAAGATATAGATATGGTTCTATTCCTGTAAAAACCATTGAGACCCGCTGTGATTATTCTTTTAAAGAGTTGCATATATTTGTTTTGGTTTTATTAATTTAAATGACATACTTGCCAGTCTTATCGTCACGAGCTACGCGCCCATTATCCATAGTAATCACCCTCTTTCCAAGGTTATCAATAACTCCTTTGTTGTGAGTTGTAAGTATTACAGTCGTACCTAGGTCATTAATTTTTTTAAATATCTGAACTATATCATATGTATTTACTGGGTCTAGATTACCAGTTGGCTCATCCGCAATTATTATGTCTGGTCTATTAACTATGGCACGTGCTATGGCTACGCGCTGCTTTTCACCGCCTGACATTTGATGTGGAAAGTGATGTAATTTATCTTTAAGGTCTACTAGGTCTAATACGTGCGGTACGTCAGATTTGATCTCTTTATCACTCTTTCCTGCTGCTTCCATGGCAAAGGCTATATTTTCATAAGCAGTTCTATTAGGTAATAATCTAAAGTCTTGGAATACTACACCTATCTTTCTGCGGTAATCATTGAGTAGTCTTCCTTTTAATGTGTGTATTGCAGTAGAGTGAAATGATACCTTTCCGTGTGTCGGTTTTTCCTCGGCTAATAATAATTTGATAAGCGAAGTCTTACCAGCTCCTGAGTGCCCTACAATACTAACTAATTCCCCCTTTTCTATGTTGATGCTTACACTGTCAAGTATTTTCTTTCCGTTATATTCCTTTGTTACATTTTCAAAATAAAGCATATGTTTGTTATTCAATTATAACTTATTTTCGGCGTCAATGAAAGGTTTTATGTCCCCACTAAGTACAGCGTCAATATCACTAGTCTCTACTCCTGTGCGGACGTCCTTTACTAATTTATAGGGATGCATAACATAATTACGTATTTGATTTCCCCACTCTATTTCGGTAGTTTTACTTATCATTCTACCCTCTTTTTCTGCGAGTAATTTATTTTGCTCTAACTTATAAAGTTTTGCTTTTAACATTTTAAGTGCTTTAACTTTGTTTGCTTCCTGTGTCCTCTCTTCTGTGACGTGAACGCTTAGCCCTGTTGCAGTGTGTACTATGCGTACTGCACTTTCACGCTTGTTAACATTTTGACCTCCTGGACCACCTGATTTTTGTGTTGTGATTTCTATTTCTTCTGGACGTAATTCTATTTCCATTATTTCGGGAAGTACTGGTAGTACCTCAACGAGGGCAAAGCTTGTGTGACGTTTACTATTTGAATTAAAAGGTGAGATGCGAACCAGTCTATGTACCCCGCTTTCATTACGCAGCTCACCATAAGCTCCCTTACCAGTAACTTCAATAGTTATATTACGTATACCATTTTGTTCATTATTATGCACGTGTAAGACATTGTATGACCAGTTATTTTTCTCTATGTATTTTTTATACATGTCTAGTAATATGCGTGCCCAGTCCTCACTGTCATCACCTCCTGCACCGGCGAGTATGTTCACAATCGCTGGTCCTGCGTACAGGGCGGCTTCGCCACCCTGCTTTACCTTCAGTTCTTTTAACTCCTTCACCACCTCATTTGCACTCATTTTATCCATCCAAAATTCTGCAGTCTGCATACTGCTCTCTATTTCTAGTATTCTATTTTCTATTTTCTTTTCCTCGCTAATATTTTCCATGTCTTGCATATTTTTTCTTAGCTATATTATAACACGAAACTATTTTGAACTAGCCATTGCGCCGGATGAAATCTCGGCGATTTCTTGGGTGATAGCAGCTTGTCTCGCTTTATTAAAATACGTTTTAAGTTCTTTTAACATCTCACCTGCATTATCAGTTGCTGTCTTCATCGCCATCATACGCGCTGCATGCTCAGCTGCTCTAGCTCTTAGTACTGATCCTGAAATAATATTTTGTATTAAAATATTTACAATATATTCGAATACTTCACTTATATTTGGCTCAAAAGTGTATTCTAAATCATCACCTAGATTCTCTTTTTTATTTCCTCCATCATCTAATAAGTCTTTTTCTTTTACAGTCTCATTTGAAAATGGTAACAAAGTATTTTGGGTTACACTTTGCGTGTTAACATTAGTAAAGTCTGTGTATATTAATTTTACTTCTTTATATTTTATATCAGTATATTCTAAAATAATTTTCTTAGTAATTACTCTTGCATCGGAACTCGTGAATTCTTTTCCTGAAAAAGTAGCTAATATATTAATACTTTCTTTTTCTGTGCCAGCATTAATGTCGAACTTCTTTGCTATCTTTTCAGCATACTTACCTATCGTTATAAATCTTAAATTACTTTTCTCTAAAGCGTAATTCTTGTAAATATATCTGTATAGGTTAGAATTATAACCACCACAAAGCCCTTTTTGTCCGGCTACAAGCACTATGAGAATCTCTTTAATTTCTTTCCCTTGCTTATTATTTATATTTTTAATGGTGAGTGAGTGCTTTTCTCTTTGGTCAGCCAGAACATGAGTTATCTTTTTAGCCTCAATACCAAAGAGCTTGTAACCATCAGCAAGGCCGACAGCTTTTTTCATTTTAGCAACAGACACCATCTCCATCGTCCTGGTGATTTTCTTAATGCTACCTGTGCTTTTTATTTTACCTTTTATAACTTTTGTATTCATAAATAATTATTATAGAAACCAAATACCAAATGTATTACGCTTCGTACTCACTTACAAAAGTAGTTAAGAAGTCTTTTAGTTCCGCTTCTATTTCTGGTGTCCAATTCTTTGAAAGATTAGCTTCTAGGTCATGATGATATGTAGTTAATTTTGCTTGCATTTTATTTTCAAAATCTACTACATCTTTAACTAAGACAGCATCTACAAAACCATTATTAATAGCATAAATAGTCGTTACCTGTCCACCAACACTCATAGGGTTTCCATTAACCTGCTTTAGCATTTCGACTGTTCTTTTTCCTCTTTCAATAGTCTCTTTTGTTTTAGGGTCTAGGTCCGAATCAAATTGTGAAAAGCTTTCTAGCTCACGATATTGAGCAAGGGAGAGCTTCATCATGCCTGCATTTTTCTTCATTGGTTTTGATTGTGCTGCTCCTCCTACGCGTGATACTGAAAGTCCAACATCAACCGCTGGGCGTATACCTTTGTAGAATAATCCAGAGTCGGTAAATATCTGACCGTCTGTAATTGAGATCACATTAGTTGGAATATATGCTGATATATCACCAGCCTGAGTCTCAATGATTGGTAATGCTGTGATTGAGCCACCACCATTCTCAGCATTTAGCCTACACGCTCGTTCTAATAATCTGGAATGTAAATAGAACACATCTCCTGGATATGCCTCACGTCCTGGTGAGCGTTTTAGTAGTAATGACATCTCACGATAGGCAACAGCATGCTTTGACAGGTCATCGTATATAACTAATACATCCTTACCTTGGCCCATAAAGTATTCGGCTATGGCAGCACCAGTGTATGGCGCAAGATATGACTTTGTGGCACCTTGTGATACGCCGGCAAGTACTACACAAGTGTAATCCATAGCACCCTTTGCCTTTAATGTTTCTACTATCTGAGCTATTTTACTTTCTTTTTGTCCAATAGCAACATATACACAAAGAACACCGTTGCCTTTTTGATTAACAATAGTATCTATAGCGATTGTTGTCTTACCTGTCTGTCTGTCGCCGATAATAAGTTCACGTTGACCACGTCCAACTGGTATCATGGCGTCAATTGCCTTTATACCTGTTTGCATCGGTACTGTTACTGGCTCACGTGTCATAACTCCAGGAGCTACGCGCTCTATATTTTGAAATACATTTGATTTTATTTCGCCTTTACCGTCTAGTGCCTTCATTAGTGGGTCTACTACTCTACCCATCACATCATCACTTACTGGAACAGAAAGAATTTGATTTGTTCTCATTACTCTCTCTCCTTCCTTTACATTATCAAAACCGTCAATGATTACAACACCTACATTATCAGTTTCAAGATTAAAAGCAATACCTTTTGCACCTGATTCAAAATCAAGCATCTCCATTGACTGTACGTCAAGCAGTCCATAGACAGTGGCGATACCGTCCGAGACTTTTCCTACGTGGCCAGCAGACTTTATCTCTATGTTAACATTTAGGTCACCTATCATTTGTTCTAATTCATTTTGTATTTTTTGTATTGACATATTTTTGATTATTTTTTTGTAAAGTTTTTAAGTATTGTACCCAGGCTCGCATCGACTATTTTGTTTCTTGTGTATATTTTAAATCCGGCTATTATTTTTTTATCTATAACTTGTTTTGAATTTTCTAGACTGTATTTATCTTTAATTTCTTTTTCTACTTCTTTATTTAATTCAAATGGACTTATTATCTTTTCTATACTTTTTTCTGCTTCATCTCTTTTTATCTTTTCTAAAAATTTATGAATACTAGGTAACAGGTAATTCAAATTATTATTTTTAATAACTTGTAAAAAATTAGCAACACTAATAGCTCTACTCTTATCTTCTCTATCTACTAGTTTTATTAATAATTTTGCTAATTTTTGTGACTGCATAGTTTCTTTTTTAGTGTAATTACTTTATGAGTGCCGAAACCAAGTCATTATTAGTTTTTGAGTCCAAGTTTTTACCAAGAGTCTCTTTGAACATCTTAACCAATAGCTCAGGTGCCATTTTGGCAAAGCTTTCATGAGTATCTTTTTCTGCTGTAGCTATTTTATTAGTCAAAGTATTTTTAAGGTTCTCTATCTGATCCTTTGAATGATTAACTATACTCGCTGCTTCGGCGTTTGCATGATCTATTTTTGTTTTGATATCTAGTTCAGCTTTATGCTTTGCTTCAGAGATTATCTCTTCACTCATTTTATTTGCCTGTTTTAGATTTGATTCTGCTTGGCTCGCGTCTGTTAATCCTTTTCTGATTATACCGTCGCGCTCGTCGATAGTTTTTATGACTTTTTTAAAGACGAATTTATTTAAAATAAAAAGCACTATTAAAAAGTTCACAAAGTTGGCAAGCGCTACATGCGAGTTAAAACCTATTGAGTGTAATACTGATAATATAAAATCCATATAATGTAATGGAGATTAACCAAGTAAGAAGAATGCTACGAATGCAAAAATAGCAGTCGTCTCAGTCATCGCAACACCCACGATCATTTTTGAAAAGATTGATGACTCGATTTCTGGATTACGTCCGATAGCTTCGAATGCTTTTCCAATAAGGTAGCCTTGTCCTAGTGCTGTTGCTAGCATTCCTAATATTGTAATTGATTTTGCTATATATAATGCGCCTTCTGTTGTCATATTTTTGTTGATTATTGATTAATTAAAAGATAATTTAATACGAGAATTATAGCATAAAAGTAAGATTTTTCAAAGTCATAAGCTGGATTTTTTCTTAAGATTAATTATTTAATTATTTAAAACTCCCAAAAATTGCCATGAGGGCTGAGAATTTATCTTGGGTATTTTTGTAGAGATTTTCTTTTTCTAGAAAGTAGAGGAGGTTTTTGAAAGTATAAAAACCTGACTCTAACTTATCTTCTATTATTTTATTCCTTATAATCTCCAAAAAAGTATTATATGAAAAATCTTTATAATTTTGACTTACCCATTTTATTATCTCCCCTATTTTTTTACCCGCACTCTCAGGCGCTACATTTTGAGTTAATAGATTTATGATATTTAAGTAATTTTCTTGACTTGTGTTTCCAAATATTTTTTCTACATTTTCTAAAGTTATAGCACCCTCAAAAGCATGTATCACTTTTTCAAGATTAGTAATTGAGTCTCTATAAGATGAGTTACTATTCTTTGCTATTAATTCTAAAGCACTCCCCTCTTCTTTTATTTTTTCCTGTTTACAAATATATTCTAATCTAAAAACTATCTCAACTTGAGTTGGAGAGATTAATTTTATTATGTTACATCTTGACCTGACAGTATTTAAAATCTTTTCAGGATCAGTAGTACAAAGTATAAATATAACATGTGCTGGCGGCTCTTCTAATGTCTTTAAAAATGCATTGCTACTATCTTTGGTTAACATATGTGCTTCATCTAAGATATATACTTTATACTTCGAAAGCATAGGCAAAGTGTGAACACTTTCTATTAGCTCACGCATATCCTCTATTTTCTTGCTCGTACTTGCTGCGTCTAATTCGTACATATCTGAAGCATCAGTTTTTAGATCGCGAGCAAATATGCGGGCCATTGTAGTTTTCCCTATACCGTGTGTTCCAGAGAAAATATAAGCATGAGGAATTTTCTCTCCTGCTTCACTTTTTTTGATAATATTTTCAAGCATCAAAATATTATCACTGTGCCCTGATACGTCAGAAAAAGTCTGCGGTCTGTATTTTTGATATAAGCTCATATATTTTACTTACTCAAATTATAACATATACTAAGTAGATATAAAATATAAATTCACTTTTACAAAATATAATTTTTGTTGTATAATAAAAAAATGTTAAATAAGCAAATTAAAAATGAAAATAAAAAAGTATTTGTAGGCATGAGTGGTGGTGTGGACAGCGCTGTTTCGGCGTATTTACTTAAAAATGATGGATATGATGTGACCGGAGTTTTCATTAAAACTTGGCAGCCGGATTATATAGAATGCACTTGGAAAAATGACAGATTAGATGCGATGCGTATATGTGCCCAGCTTGAAATTCCATTTAAGACATTAGACTTAGAACTAGAATATAAAAAACATGTTATAGATTATATGCTGGGTGAATACGCTAAAAATAACACACCCAACCCTGATATTATGTGTAATAAGTATATAAAGTTCGATGGATTTTTGGAGTTCGCGCGCGCCGAAGGCGCGCGCATCGCAACTGGCCACTATGCAAAAATACTACCCCCACCCCCTAGCCCCCTCCCCCAAGGGGAGGGGGAAGAGAACCCAAATCTCTTCTTAAATATTCCAAAAGATAAAACCAAAGATCAGACTTACTTTTTATATCAAATCAAAAAAGAAAATCTTAAAGATATTATATTCCCACTTTCTGATCTTAAGAAAGACAAAGTAAAAGAAATAGCTAAGAAAAATAATTTATATGTCGCTGATAAAAAAGAGTCTATGGGGATATGCATGCTAGGTGACATCAGTATGAAAGATTTTTTGATAAAAGAACTGAGTCCAAAAAGTGGTGATGTATGTGACGAGTCTGGAGAAATAATCGGTACTCACGACGGAGTAATATTATACACTATTGGTGAACGTCATGGATTTGAAATAATTAAGAAAGAGCAAGATAAAAATCATTCTTCCCTACCATATTTCATATATAAAAAAGATAATAAGAAAAATATGCTATATGTTACCCAAGATGAAAACAAAATATTGTTAAGTTTAAATACTAATACTGAATCTGGAATTACATTAAAAGAAGTAAATAGCTTTGTTGATTTATATAAGATAAATGAAAACAAAGTATACAAAGCACAGACAAGATATCACGGTCCACTGTATGATGTAAAAATTAAAATAAATAATAATCAAAACCTAAAGAACTCAAGCTTAAATAATCTTTCGATAAAAATAATCCCAGAAAATAAAAAAGAATTTTTTGCTGTACCTGGCCAAAGTCTCACAGTTTTAGATGATAATAAATTAATACTTGGTGGTATAATTTAAATTATATGGAACTAATAATGAATACAATTAATGACCTGTCGACTAATCTACCAAAATATTGGGAGATGTTTGCTTTAACTATGCTTTTACCTGCAGCATCACTCTTTGCTCTACTCCTTAGGAGAGATTTGTTAAAAGGAAAAGTTAAATATTTTTTCTTAATTCTTGGTCTTGGCTTACTCTCTTATGCGATATTTAATGATGTTATCCACCATGCGGATGACATAGGAGTATTAGAAATTAGCTTTGCTGCAGTCGCCGCAATTATTACTTACTTGATTCTATCTTTTGCTCATAAGCATACAGAAGAAAAAAGTGATGTACGTGGTATTGCTATTGCTGAGTTTTTTCACAGCTGTCTCGATGGTGCGATAATCGGTATGGCTTACTTTGTTAACCCATTACTTGGTTATGGTACATTTTTAGCTATTGCAACACATGAGGCACCTAAAATATTCGGTACTGTTATTTTGATTAGATCACTTACCAAAAATATATGGGATGCAATAAAGTATTCAATGTTGTGTCAGGCTGGTGTGCCACTAGTTGCAACTTTTGTTTATGTTTTTGGAAAGAATATAAAAGGTGAGTGGATGCATGCAGTTGAGTTCGCAGCTATGGCCACCATCGCTGTTATTCTCGTCCGTATAACTTGGCACTCATTTTCTCATCGTGGACATTCTCATGAGTAAGTTAAGGTAAGGGATATAATTACAATTATATTTAAAAAAACGGAGACAAATATTCAAAACAAAACCCCGAACGCTAGCGTTCGGGGTTGATTTTATGTAGACAGCTTACTTAAGCTGTAACTTCTTGAGTATAGCTCATACTTACAAATTTATCGTTTGAAACAATTACCTGATCTGCATCAGTTAAGTTGCGTAGCTTTGTAGCTCGCCATAGATTTACTTCATGTGAGATTTTCATACACTCTGCTTCTTCAGCGAGCGTATGCATTTGAATATCACAGCAGTGACCCATCACCACTTTTAATCCAAGAGTTTTTAGTTCAAGGTTAATCAAGTGAGTAACACTACCTGCCATTGCGAGATGCATAACATCTCGCTCATCAGCAATTGATTGCTGGCTAACAAAGCGCTTACCATCTTGATAGATGGCAAATGGAACAGAAGTTATAAACTGCTCACCACTTTGCAAGTGCTTACTTGCGAGATTAAGCAAGATATTGCAAGCTTGTTCCGGAATGTGAGTTTCCTCACATAAATATGCGATTTGTGAGACCAGCTTAACTGGTAAATTATCCCACATACCCTTTTGACGCTCTTCTTCAAAATGTTTACGACGAGCTGGACGATGAACGATTCCACACATGATTTTTTCCTTTAAAATAACAATTTGAATGCTCTAACTTTGTGTTAGTTTACATTGAAAATTAATAATATCATAGATATATATTACTTGCAAGTCTTTTGCATTTGTGATATTATAAATGTATATGATAATAGGATTTTTAGGAAAAGGAGGATCAGGTAAAACTACTTTAGCGACACTGTATACAAAGTATTTATTGGAAAATGATAAAAGTATTTTAGCTTTGGATAATGATCATAATATGGATTTTAAATTTAATCTAGGACATGTTGGTGATATGAACTGGATGGGACAAAGCCTGTCTGAGATATTTGAAAAGATAAGTATAACCAGTACAAAAGAAGTGGCTGATATTGACGCTGAGTATATATTTTCTATGAACCCAGCGGACACAGTTACAGAAAAATATACTACAAAAATATTAGATAAAGATACTGGAAAAGATTTGCTACTTATGGCTGCAGGACCACATACTGCTGATATGATGTATGGTAATATGTGTTCTCACGGATTAACTACACCACTCAAAGTGTATCTGCCATTTTTAAAGTTAAATGATAATGAATTCGTAATTGTCGATGAAAAAGCTGGAACTGACGGCGTCGGAACTGGTGTTACTACTGGTTTTAATTTGGCCGTAGTGGTCGCCGAGGCGACCACTCACGGAATCAAAGCCGCAAAGCAAATTATAGATATGTTAAAGTTCTACAAGACACCGTACATAGTGTGTGTAAATAAAATTAGAGATATAAAAGATGAGAACGCGTATGACAAAGACTTTTTAGAAATAGATGAAAATGTATTAATTACACATTTTAATTTTGATGCTGCGGCTTTTGATTTAAAGTTAAGCGATACTTATAGACAAGAATTAAAAAATATATATGATTATTCTAAAAAAATAACTGATGATAGAAAAGAAAGAACAAAAGAAAGAATTAAAAATCAAAAAGATTTTAATGAGGCAAAATAATTTTTTGCAAAAATATGAAATACACAGAAACAGAATTAATTAATTATATAAAAGACTCGGGACTTAAAAACACTGAGCACAGATTAGCCGTGCTTACTCGTATCTCAAAAGTAAAGCAACCGATAGCTGTACATAAATTAATCGAAGATCTTAAAAAGAAATATGATATAGACCAGGCAACAGTATATAGGAATCTGACCTCACTAGAAGAAGTTGGTATAATTACTAGGTCAGATTATAATCACGGTCACGCTCATTATGAGATGGCAAGTGACGAGGTGGTACATAAAATAATTTGCAGTAACTGCGAGACAATAGAAAAGATAAATGCTAGTTATTTTGATGAGTCACTTAAAAAATTAGTGAAGAAAAGTAAAAAGTTTTTTGGCAGTGCTACAAAATCATCGGTAGATATTTATGGACTTTGCAAGTCTTGTATATAATTAATAAAAAAGTGAAAGAAAAAAATAATCAACAAATAGAGTCTGATGCAGTTAAAATTATAATACCAGAAGTTAATAATTATAAATCAGAGATTGTAAAAATTATAGAAAGTACAAGCACTCAGGTACTTTTTCCTAATTATGAAGTTAAGATCTTAGAAGGTAATAATGCTGGTAAAATAATTAACACTTATTCAAATGGATATAAGTATAAAATTGGAGATAAAGTATTTTTAGAAGAGACAAAAGAAAAAGATGGTTTTATATACTATAATCTTGGTGAGTCGCTCAAGTATGATTCATTAATTCTCACCTTATTTTTGTTTGTTGGGGTTATAGTAGTTGTTTTTGGAAAGAAAGGACTTAGGGCTTTGTCTTCTCTTGCGGTCTCTCTCGGTATTATATTCTTTGTGCTTTTACCGTTAACTCTCAAAGGTTATAATCCAGTATTGGTTGCTAGTTTTATTTCTGTCTGTTTACTTTTTACAGTTATGTTTTTAACTCATGGTAATAATAGGGTCACTTATTCTGCTTTACTTGGCTGCTCTATTTCTATATTTATTACTATTATAATATCTTATATTACTATTATTAGCGCTAATATTACTGGCTTTGTGGATGAGACCTCGTCATACCTTTATTTTAATACAGAAGGGGTAATTAACTTTCCGCTACTTGTGATTGCTAGTATTATAATAGGAGTAATTGGCGTGGTGGACGACGGGGCTATAACCCAGGCTGGAATAGTAGCTGAGCTAAAGCATGCTAATAAGAACCTGAGCAAAGCAGAATATTATAAGCGTGCCATGCGTGTTGGTTCTGATCATGCTGGAGCCATGATTAATACCCTTGTCCTTGCTTATGTCGGCTCTGCCCTACCATTATTATTACTCATGTATACTAGTAAGTTAGATACTTTATTTCTTTTAAATAAAGAGATAATTGCAACTGAGATTTTTAGGTCACTAATCGGTTCCGTAGGTTTACTTCTTGCAATACCACTCACTACACTAATCGCAGTATACTTGGTTACTGATCACGAGAAAAATACCCATACTCATTCTCACTAGTTTTTTATAGATTATCTTTTTATCTAATCCACCCAGTAGGTGATTTTTCTAAATCAAGCAAATATGTTTTAATGAATATTCTCTCGCCTCTTTTTCATTGTTGTAATTATCACAGTGCGTAATTTTCTTACCTGGATTAAGTATATTATTAAAATCTAGTATACTCTTTATCTCTTTAAATATATGTATTATCTCTTCGTCATATTGCGTCGATAATGCATAAGTTCTGGCCAAGCCGTCATTATGATCACAACTAATACTACCCTTATATTTTTTAACTAATTTATAGACTTCATCTGCCATATTTAAAATATTCTCACTTGCATTTCTCTGATCTTTTTTGATAAGTGGTATTAGTCTAATTGATCCATCACCAATATGCCCTGCATATGTATAACGCATATCATACTTATAAAGTATTTCTAGCAATTCTTTTATATAATTATCATAATGTTCCAGGTTAACTATTGTATCCTCAATTATTGGTATTGCCTTGTATCCCAGTGGTGCAAAGTCTTTTAATAATCCAAAACTTGCCCGTCTAATATTCCAATAAGCATTACTCTCTTCAAGTTTTTCTGCTAGGTGTCCAGTAACATTAATAAAAGATAATTTTTCTTTTAGATTTTTTATTTTTTTATTTATTTCTAATCTATCATCAGAACAAAATTCTGCAAAGACTACTATTTTTTTATTATTAGCCAGATTAGCTAGCTTCGCATCTTGACCCATATGTATTTTAGCTAATTCATAAGTTTCGTGATCAAAACACTCTACGCTAGTTGCTCCGCTCTTTACACATTCTTTTACTGTTTTAGGTAAATCATGTACATGTTCTAATGGTATTATCAGCATATTAGAATATTTTAAAATAGATTCTAACTTTATCCTAGCTTCAGTTACAACACCAAGAGTGACTTGCGCCCCGATAAACAATGGAGTTAGATTAAAAGTGTTTTTTTCTTTACTATAAATATCCCAAATATTATATCCAGCAGCATTTTTATTGGTATGCGGCTTATTTTTATTAATTACTTCAAGATTATTTTTAATCAAATTAATTATTTCTTTTTCAAATTTATACTCATATATTTCTATTCCATTTTCTAAAGTAATATTCTTTTCTTTTGCATGATATGTCTCACCTAGTAATTCTTTTGTATTTAAAATGATTTTAAGCTCACTTATATTTTTACTAGTTGGTCCGTAAGTCAAAGACTTTTCTCCGCTACTGTTATTGCCGATCATACCGCCTAGCATGCAAAGATTTTTAGAACTAGTATAAGGTGCAAAGAATTTATTTTCTTTTTCTAATTCTTTTAACAAGTCCCTGGTGTATAAATTACTAGGAACCCAGATATGTTCATCTTCTATTTCTTTCCCTGCTTTACCCTCCTCATTGAATATATTATTTTCTAATTTAAAATCTTTTACAGGCATTACGTGTATCACTTTTTCAGAAGTGAGTGATCCACCGCTCATGCACGTCCCAGCAGCACGCACAGAAAAAGCTTTACCACTTCTTATCGTATCTTTTACTATTTCAAAATCTTTTGAGGAAAAAGTTTCTTTTGGTATTACTTTAAAAATACTTGCATCATGACTAAAATTTTCTTTCTCTATTTCTTTTAACTTACTTTTACTTTCAAACATATTGGTTTTATATTTTATATATAACTATATTATAAACTATATTGCCATTAATTTTTTGTATATTTCAACAAGTGTCACGGTGTCGGCTAGTGCGGTATGAGCTTTTTTATTTTCTATTTTAAAAAGTGCTGCTAAGTTTTTAAGTGAAAGTGATGTTGCTTGCGGTACGTCGTACAGTCTTGCAAATGCAATTGAGATAGTATCTAGCTTTGCAAAATGCATTTTATTATCCACTCCTGTTTTCTTAAAAGCATTTTGCATAAAAGCATAGTCAAATGTTACATTATGTGAGACAAAGCTCGCCCCTTCGGTTAATTTTGCGAATTCCTTCATGGCTGATTCAAGACTAACTGCGAACATCCAGTCTACTTCATTATATCCATTAACGCGTAATGCCTGCTCTTCGGCCACTTCTGGCTTTTCCATTTTTATCTTCCATTCCATTTCTTTTATTATTTCTATACTTGGCCCTTTGCCCGGTCTCTCGACTTGACGCACTAGCACTACAGCTAGTTCGATTATCTCATGTGTATCTGCATCTAGCCCAGTTGTCTCAGTGTCAATAAATGCTAGGTTCTGTGTTTTCATATTTTTGTTTTAATTTATTTTAAGTACTTTCTAATATTCTTTTTATGTTCATCAAATGTTACTGCATAGTAGAACTTACCATCGTTTCCAGTTATATAATATAAATAATCTGAACTTACTGGATATCTTACTGCGTCTATCGAAGTTTTCCCTGGATTATTAATTGGGTTTTTTGGTAATTCGTTATTCTTATAAGTTTCTTTTGCAACATCTACTTGTAATGCCATACCTAACCTCATCCTCTCTTTTAATATTCCCGAGATTAGCTTCATGTCCTCTGATCCTTTTCCTTCTCCTTCTACTATACTTGCGAGTATAATGTCTTCTCTTTTTATATCTCCTATTTCTTTTTTGAATTCGCTTAACATCTTTGTTACAATTTCTTCTTTTTTTACATCTTCAGCAAAATAATATGTTTCTGGATAAAGGTAGCCATTATATTCTTTTGCATAATTGTAAAACTCATTATAATTAATGCCAAAAATTTTGTTAACTCTGGC
>JAYTMX010000026.1:0-4195 GCA_043728155.1 bacterium | reverse complement strand
TGAGCTTGAGCAACTGGCTGCCCTGCTTGGGCTGCTGCAAGTGCTGCTTGAAGGCGGCCCATTTCGGCCAATTCTGCTTGGTTCATGATAATCTCCTTTCAGAGGTTAAGGGATCATTAGCCCCGGGATATTATCCCTAAATTTAAAAAAAGAAAAAAGAAAGGGGATTAAAAATTATTTCTCAATCCGACTCACACAGTATACACTTTTTATTATTCTTGTCAAGTAGTATCTTATAAGTTACAAATATGTCAAGAGTGCTATAAAAAGTGTTTTATGTTACTCTTGATGAGTAATTTTTTAATTTTTTTGGAGAATATAAAAATGACTTTTGTACTTGGAGTATTTGGAATATTAATAATCTTAGCTATGCTTTACTTTGGTATTGGAAAAAAGATGCTGAGTAAAATCTTTATTTTTAGATTTTGGCTCATAATCGAGTATTTAAAAATATTAAGTGAAGCTGGATTTCCATTGCGAGAATTTAGTATTGAAAATAGAAAAATCAGTCCAGAAGAACTGCTGAATCAAATTGGCCTACACTATGGGTTAAGCTGCTCTTTTAAATTAAACATTGCTGAGAAATTAGGCATAGGAAGCAATGGGGGAAATATTGCAGGTAGCATAGGAATACCTGCAGAAATACCAGACCCAAAAAGTAAAGAATTCGAAGACTTTACTTTTAATGTAAACTTGAGTGCACGCTTTGCAAAAGGTGATAGGTCAGATATGTCTGTAATACTTGGCCATGAGGTTGCTCATGCATATTTATTTTCTCACAGAATAGAAGATTACAGATCTGAGTTAATGACGGACGTATGTGCCATGGCTGCTGGCTTTTCTGAAAATTATGATGCAATGAGTGGGATTCGTATCCCACTTAACAGGTCTAATATGGAGGAGAGTGTAAAAACTTTTGCCAAAGAGCAATTCGAAAACTTTAAACGCGGCGGTAACGAGTATATCTCAAAATGGGAAATACCTTTTACAAAATTAGCAATATGGTATTTTGCTCTAAAAAAGCATGATACTTAAAATCTTTTTTAACTGGAGAAAATAGTATGAGAAAACTTTTTTGGATTATTGTTATGTTTGTTGGCGCTTTTGGTGCCTTCAAACTTAAACAAGTTTTAGCAGCTGTGATTGTTGTAGTCGCTGCTGTATTGATCGATTTGAGCTTTAGTTCTTTTCGAAAAACAACAGAAATAATGCCTGGTATTGGTATTTTGCAAAAAATCAAAAATTGGTTCAAGACTTAAAAACACTTAAATAAAGAAATATCCTGCTCTGTAATATGAGCAGTCTTTTTATTTCTAAAACCAAGACAATTTGGTCGGGGTGCCGGGATTCGAACCCGGAGTCACTTGTACCCAAAACAAGCATGTTAGCCGTTACACCACACCCCGAAGTTAATTAAAATTCTTTATTTAACTATTGTATAATATCATAATTTTACTTTTTTAACAAACTAATATTTTGTTTTATTTGTTTTTTATGTTAGATTTATGCTGGATATGCAATTTTGCATGTGAATTCTTTTTGATTTACTGGAGAAAAATCATGACAGTATTAGACGAAGATGAAAAAGTTTTGAGTTTAGAGGGGTCAAGTGATGGAAGTCACAAATCTCAGAAAAAGAAAACTTCTTGGTGGTTATTACCTCTTCAAATATTCGGAACTACAGCCTTTTTAATCTTAATTGGATACTATGTAGTATTCACTAATGTTGAGACTTTTGTATCTTCAGTCAGTAACAAATACCATTGGATGCTTGGCTGGGGGTCAGGAATTATTTCTTTTATTATTGCAGCTGCAGCAGCTAGACCAATATATTTTTCCCTTAGTCGCGCTCTCATATGGAAGCTGAGCCAGAGAGACTTAATGATACTGGGAACATGTGTTGTATTAGTTGCGGGATCTTCTTACTTAAATAGAAATAGATTCTTTGCAAAAGGTGCGCAAGAAAAAGAAATTTGTGCAGCACTACTACCTGGAGATATGCCAACAGTAAAAGGTCTTGGACTTGGTGCTGAGGAAGGCCTAACTTGTTTGAGCTTAAGTAGAAAAGAAGCATCTCTTGCTCTTGCAATTGATAGATCAAAAATACCAAAAGAGCTTCAGCCAAGATCTTTGTTCGAGTTAGATGCTTTGGAGCCATTTAGTAACACTGGTGCTATAGCAATATACATCGGGGAAGGTAAAGGGTCTGATCCAAAAATTTATGATGGACCAGGATTCAACCCAAGAAAACTTGGCATACTTTTACCAGTTACTGAAGATCAACTAATTGCTTATAAAGCTACTCAAAGAGTAAAAATACTCGGGGAAATGAATGCCCTCAGATTACAAAAAGAGCAAGAAGCCAAAGCTGCTGTAGAGCTAGCGGAAAGGCAACGTGCTGCTGCAGAAGCAGAAACAAAAAGATTGCAGCAAGAACGTCTAGCAGCAGAAGCAGCAGAAGAAAGACGTATTCAAGCTGAAAACCAGAGACAGGCTGAAGAAAAAAAGAAATCTGATAAGGCTTCAAAAGATCGTAGTGACTGGTGGACCACACTGTTTGTCCTTGTAGGTATTGCGGTAGTTGGTACTATGGCTGCTGGACCAATAGGGCTTGGGATCGGCGTATTATTAATACTAATACACTTAGCTCGAAGTTAGAATTAACTTATTATTAAGCGAACGTTTGCGTTCGCTTTTTTTTATAGGTTGGTTTCGCTCTAATCTAATCAGAGAATCTCTAAAAAACTCTATAAATTAAGCTATTTTTAGTACAGAAATCTTTGATTTTGTTTTCATTTAATTTTAGTAAAAATCTGTTATTACTATTTGTTTTTATTTTTAAAATATTATTTTCTACGTCAAAAGAGAAGTCTTCACCAGTCATGTTTAGCGACAAAAAAAAGTCTTGTATTTCCTTTTTTCTGCCATGGCTTTGCTGTATTAATTTTAAATATTTTTCTAGCATAATTCTAGTCTAACATAATATTTCTAATCTTTTATCTTTCTCACAAAAATAGTATCACCAGCAAGTTCTAATAATTCAAACTTTTCTTTATTAAAAAGGTATTGCTTTGCTGCATGACTTTTTTTCATATCACCCCTTATATTCGACACTACAAATATTCCCCCAACTCCTAAGTACTTATCTAATCTCTTCACTTCGTTAAGTCTAGAAACATATGCATCTAAGAATATGTAATCATATTTTCTTTTTATTATTTCTAAGTCTGGATTATTATCCTTATGTAAAGTATCTAAATAGTCAAACATCCTACCCTCTATAATCTTTACTCTACTATTTATAGTATTAGAATTTTTTGAAATAAATAATTTTGATAATAAATCAAATAAATAAATATTTCTTTTTGTTATTATTACATTTCTTTTTTGCTTTTCTATAGTTTCCAAATAAAAACTTTTATTAAAAATAGTACAAGAAATAGAAGTAAGGCCAATGCCAGTGCCAACTTCTAATCCGTATTTTAAGTTATATTTTTCTATATAGTCTGATAATAATATATAATAATCAAAAGGAAAAGCCCCGTCATGGTATATTTTTTGATGTAATTTTGTTTTTAGAAATAAAGCCCTTAGAAAAAAATTGATAACCATTTTTTGCATATAAGTTTTATTTTTCGCTAAGCTTAGAATCTGCTGATTCGAATCTTTTAATAGCCATGTTTACCATCATACCCATACGAAAATTCTTTTTAAAACTTTCTCTATTTTTGTAAATAAAATTCCAATATAATTCATCCCACTGGGTGGCCCATTCGCTACCCCACATACTATTTTTAGTAATTTCTTTTTTATCATAATCACTCATCTTAAGTACGTACGCCGAACCTGAAACATACGGTTTTGTAGTTATTATGCCGCCATCAGCATACTGACTCATGCTGTAAACATTAGGAACCATAACCCAGTCATAAGCATCTATATACATCTCCATGAACCACTTGTATACATGATTTGGATTATATTCTTTTAGTAACATATAATTACCAAGTATCATTAATCTTTCTATGTGGTGATTATATGCGTACTTAACAGTTTTCTTAATAGTAGTATCGATTACAATATTTCCAGTATTACCTGTCCAAAAAGTATAAGGCAAATCATTTTCTTTTTTATCAAAATTAAAAAAGTTTTTATTTCTAATCTCTCTACCTTTTATAATATAAACAGCGCGCAT
>JAYTMX010000025.1:0-5306 GCA_043728155.1 bacterium | reverse complement strand
TTAACCTCCATACTTGCAAAGTAAAATAGTTTTGAGAACTTGTCTGATGACATGATGTTTTCTACTCTGTCAGCTTCTTTTTGTTTATCTACTTCAGTTAATTCTGCGCCCCCTTCTAATGCTTCTTGTTTTTGTTTTAATGCCTCCTTTGTAACCTCGGAAGCTTTTAATTCTTTTGTAAGGGCATTAAATACCCATCCCAAAGCTTCTGAATTAAATTCCGGATATGGTGACACGGTGGTTGCAGCTCTTTTGTTATAATCACCTTTTTCTATATTCTTTGTACCCATAGCAATTAGAGAGCGCACTGCGTGATACTTGAACCATGTTGGCAACGTACAGTCTTTACCTGTAATATACTTTATCCAGTTAGTTAACGACTCAGACTGTATTTCCTTTTTCTCTTTTATATTTTCTATATATCTATCAATAACGTTACCAATCTGATCTATCTCGGCACCTTGTCCACGCTCTACCGCTATTTTCTTTTCTGATTCGTATAGTCCAGTTGCTATTTTATTTACCTCGTCACTATTTTCAAGATCTATAGTATTTTCTTTTTGAATTTTGTATTTCATGAATCTGAGTGCACGCTCGGATTTTGTTTCTTTTCTACCTTCAACTTTTCCTTCATTATTTGCTGGCGTATTATTTTGTATGTCATTTTTATCTTTAGAAGTGTCGGTAAATATACTTTCAATGCGAGCCATATACGCTCTCCATATATCTTCTCTGTTTTTTATTTTAAAATTATTTTCTTTTGCCCACTCTATAGTGCGCTTGCCGGCATTAGAACTTGGAAAGTTTGGATCTTTTTTATCTAGTATTTGTAGTGGGGAATTCATATTTTTAATTAACTTACTTGACTTATATTTTTAGCTTTGTTATAATTTATTTACAAATGGACATTAGTCCCAACACCCCCCCGCCGCAAGGCGGGGGGGAGAACATTTGTACCTTTTCACTTGTAATTTTACTTTCTGCAAACATAGATAAAAAGCTAAGTTTAACTGTCTCAAAATATTTTTGATCCAAGGTACCCATTTTTTCAATTAATCTTTTACTATCCATGGTCCTGGTCTGGCTTATCATTGCTGAGATTTCTTTATTATCAAAAGTTATTTTCTTATAATATTTATTATATTCTTTTAATTTTGAAGATAATAATATGCCCATGAATAAATTATTGTTGAACTTTTTAAGTATTAATACTGGCCTCTGAAAGTGTTCACCTTTACCCATTTCTTCATATCCAATATTATAACCAACATGACACCACCATATCTCACGCTCATGTATGTGAGGAGGATTTTTTACTCTGTCACTAATCTGTATTTGTTTTTTTAACCAATCTATTATTTTAAGTGATATACTAAACATAATTTTCTTGTTTATATTATATCACAAAAAATATACAATATAATTTATTTGTGATGATAAGGAGAATTATTTAAAATACTATACGCTCTGTATACCTGTTCTATTAGCATCAGGCGGGCCAATTCGTGGGGCCATACCATTAGACCGAGGGATAGTGTGTGGTTGGAGCGCTCTTTTAGGGTCGGGGTGGCGCCGTAGGCGCCGCCAATCACAAATACTAATCTCTTAGTGCTATTATTTTGCCTCACGTCTACAAATTCAGCAAAATCTATACTGCTCATATTACTACCCGCCTCATCTAATAAAACTACATAATCCTGAGTCTCTATTTTCTTTTCTATATTTTCACACTCAGTTTTTATATCACTATGTTCTATTCTTATCTCATCAAAATCTGCGTATCTACTCAACCTCTTCTTGTATTCATTAATAGCCTCGTCATGCACGCTATTTTTATTATTAACATATATTAAAACTATTTTCATATTAATTTTCAAACACAAATGAATTCTGAGCAGATGCCACCCTTGGTAAATGCTCCAACACTTTTGTTATGTTATAAAAATCATTAACAAAAGTATTGGCTGACTCATTAAAAATTTGCTCTATTTCTAAATTAACAATCATCTTATCTCCGCTCCTAAAGGCTATTTCACCGCTCTCTATTTTTTTAAAAAAATCAATATCAGAAACTTGTGCATATATTTTTGTCCCTAAATAAAAAAATTCCCACTTATAATTTTCTCTGAAGACAACCTTAAATAATGAAAGCTCTTGCGAATCTTTTATTACTTTTTGTTTTCTTTGTGGCATTTCATCTTCAGAAGAAGCAAGCTCTAGAAAATCTTCACTATCTACAGAAAAAATGTTCTTATCAGTTTCTAAATCTTTTATTGAAAAACTCTCTATTTCTTCTTCACGTTCTAATTTTACAAAAGTATTCCTAAGACTTTGTCTAACTTTTGGGTTTTCTTGATATATGTTGTAAACATTGGCATTTATTATTATGGAACCCTTATTGTTACTTATTTCCAAGCTAGAAATACCACTATCCTTAACCGTTTCTGGCTTACCATTTTTAGATATCCAGCTTTTCAAAGAGAAAAGACCTCCAACTACTTGAAAAATGTCCGCTGCTGTTGATATTCCGACAGAAGAAAATAGCTCTGGAGCTTTCTCTGTAATAATACTCAAAAGGATCCTGAAACTTCCCTCTTTTGTAGCTTTTACACTAATACTTGTTTTCGAGTTAGGGGATATGTGCGCAGAAACTTCTTGAGTTAAGGATGAGTAACTAACAAGAGACTCTATAAGAAGATCCAAACTAACTTCGTGGATATTGCCTCCAAATTTTATTTCAAATGTTTTATCCAAACTCTCTTTCATGACAATATTATAACATCAGTTAAGCAAGTTTTTTGAAAGCTGTTAACAAAAACTTATCCTAATATCGCTTTTACGCGGCGCACTCCAGCACTCACTGCCTCTTCTTTTAAGATCTTAAATACTCCCATATTACCAGTACTCTCAACGTGTGGACCACCACAAAATTCTAAGCTAAATAACCCTTCTTCTCCTCTATTTTTGCCAGCACTTGCACTACCCATATGATATATAGAAACCTGTCCGCCATATTTATTATCAAATAATCCTATGGCGCCCCTTGCTCTCGCCTCTCCATAACTTATCTCTTCTCTTATCATCTTATGATTGGCTTTTATGTTTTCATTAACTATTTCTTCTACTTTTAATTTCTCTTCGTCTGTCATTTTGCTATCGTGAGCAAAATCAAAACGCAAACGCTCACTAGTAATATTGCTGCCCTTTTGCTCTACACTTTCACCTAGCACCATCTTTAATGCTTGATGTAACATATGTGTCGCTGTATGGTATTTTGTTTCTATCTCCCCATCACCACCCATACCCCCCTTGAACTTACCAGCACTCGCAGTCCTACTCTCTTCTGCATGTTTATCTTTTAAAGTTTTAAAAGTCTCCATGTCTATCAAAAGACCACTCTCCTTTGCAAGTTCAGAAGTTAACTCAACAGGAAATCCAAAAGACTGAAGTAAATTAAATGCCTCTACTCCACTAATAATATTTTTATTTTCAGAGATAACTTTATCCTTTATTTTCTCAAATTCTTTTATTCCACTTTCTAAAGTCTTTCTAAATTTTGTCTCTTCATCATCTAATGCTTTTAAAATATTTTCTTTATCAACCCCTAGATTTGCATACTCTGATTTATAATAATCAATAAAAGTACCAGCAACTTCTTTTGTAAAGTTAGTATTAATATTAAGGTTACGAGCGAATCTAACTGCGCGGCGTATAAGTCTACGCACAAAGTATTGCTGATCTTTGTTACCCGGATACACTCCGTCTCCTATTAAAAAAGTCGCAGCGCGAAGGTGATCTAGTATTACCCTGTACGCAAAAGTTGAACTAGTGGTATGCATAAAAGAAATAGACAAGTCAGACACATATTTTGTGCCTGATATTTTCTCTAAAATATTTTTAGAATTATCAAAAGCGTCTAGATTAAATACGTCACTGTCATCGTTAGCTGCTGCAGCCAGGCGCTCTAGACCACCACCAAAGTCCACGTTTTTCTGATCTAATTCTATCACTCCATCTTCTGTTTTCTTATACTGCATAAATACATTATTACCGATCTCGACGAATCTTCCGCAATCGCAATTAACATGACACACTTCATCTCTCCACTCACTTTTAGCATGTGTATTGTTCTCATTATTTACGTCAAAATCATAGAACATCTCAGTGTCTGGTCCCCCTGGCTCACCGACTGGCATATTCCCTGGCACTCCGGATCTGCTCCACCAATTCTTTTTGTCACCGTATGCAAATATACGTTCACCATCTTTCATCCCCTCTTTCTCGCTATTTAATCCAAGACGAGCAGAGGGCCCGATACTTTCAAATTTTTCTTGCCAGGCTTTTATAGCTACATCATCACGATTAATAACAAGTTTTTCATTACCGGTATATACAGAAAAATATAATCTGCTTGGATCTAGTTTTAATTTATTTATCAAAAAATCCCACATGATATCTATCTGCTCCTCCTTAAAAAAATCACCAAGGGACCAATTACCAAGCATCTCAAAAAAAGTAGTATGTCTGTTATCTCCCACCTCTTCTATATCTTGTGAGCGAAAACATTTCTGCGAATCAGCAATACGAGCGCCAAGCGGATGCTTTTGCCCCAGAAGATATGGAAGCATTGGCTGCATACCAGAACCTGTAAAAAGTGTAGTAGGGTCATTATCAGGAATTAGGGCTGCACTGGAAATAACGGCATGTGGGTATTTTGGATGTTCACGCATATGTTGTAAAAACATATTACGTACTTGATTTAAGGTTATTTTATTCATAGTATTTTGTTAGGCTATTAATTAATTTATATTTAATATTATTATATCTCCTTAGTATTATAGCAAAAATATGTAAAATAAAAAAATTATAAATTTTTAGAAATAAGCTGAGATACTTCTTCTGAATTATAAAAATTAACATCTAATCTAAGTAAAATATCCAAAACTGTTAACTGTCTTTCTGTAAGATTTTCTAAAATTATACTATTATCTAATTTTTTATTCGAATTACCTGCAACTATATATCTCTTAAGTTTTGTTAAGCTTATTGTTTTTCCATTAGAAACATAATCGCACATAAACCGAGTAACCTTATCTATATAGAACTTTTTCAAAAGAGATAAATATATTTCTCTCTTGTTTAATTTAACATTTGAGGCCAGTCTAGAGAATTCTCTCTCGAATTCTTTTGGGTCTAAATATAAATTTATATTTAAAAATTTACCTCCGGAATTCGTATCTAATTTATTAACACTAATTTGATTTAACACTTCTCCATAATCAAAAAGAAACTCTTCTGGCTTAAAA
>JAYTMX010000024.1:0-8925 GCA_043728155.1 bacterium | reverse complement strand
AAAATAGAAGGTATGATGCCAGCTGTTATGTACGGCGCTCACGCAAAAACTACTTCTATATTTGTAGACAAAATAGAATTCAAGAAAATCCTTAAAAATGCTGGCGAGTCTACTATCGTAGCCCTGACTGGTGATCATAATGAAAATGTTTTAATACATGATGTACAGATGGACCCAGTTGCTTATATCCCAATACACGCTGATCTCTACGTTGTTGAGAAAGGACAGAAAGTTCATGTTAATCTACCGATCCGCTTTGTTGGTGACGCTCCTGCTGTTAAGCTCGGCGCTAATATTGTAAAAGTATTACAAGAGATCTCAATTGAGGCTGACCCTTCAAAATTACCACACGATATCGAGGTTGATCTGTCAGCATTAGTTGACTTACAATCTAATATTACTGTTGGAGATATCAAATTACCAGCTGGCGCCGTACTGTTCCACATAACAGCAGAAGATGTAATTGCTAGTGTTGTTGCTCAGTCTGACGAAGACCTAGATGCCGAAGTTGTGAAAGTGGATATGGATGCAGTGGCAAGAGATGAGAAGATTAAGAAAGAAGAAGTTGCTGCAGAGTAATAATTCAGAAATAAATCTTATTTTAATATAAGTTATTAAAAAACAGGAAAAAAAAGTCACAAAATGTGACTTTTTCTGTTATAATAGTTAGATGTTAGGTAAAAATATTTTTAAAAAGCTTTTAGTCTCAGCGATATTCTTTTGCCTTATTTTTTCTTTTACTAATTTATCTTTTGCGCAGGTGATAGACAGGACCAAGCTTGAAAATGAATTAAAGCTTTTAGAAGCTGAGATGCAAGCACATAAAAAGAACATACAAGACAAGCAAAAAGATGGTAAAAGTCTACAAAGAGATATTAGTATATTAGACAGTAAAATAAAAAAGACAGAAACAGAAATAAAAATTAGAAGTAAAAATATACAAAATATTTCTTACAGCATACAAGACAAGAATTCTAAAATAAGCTCACTAAATGAAAAGTTAGGCCGAGAGAGAGTGATAATACAAGACGTCCTAAAAACAATAGAATCAGAAGATAATAATAACTTTATACTCAGTTTTTTAAATGATGGATCTATCTCTAAATCAGTAGATAACCTTTACAATATTAATAATTTAAAAGCCTCGATGGTGGCCTCGGTTGATAATTCTAAGAATTTAAAAAATAATCTAGAAGAAATAAAGTCTGATCTAGAAAATACAAAAGATGAAGAAGAAAGTCTAAAGTCTCAGCAAGTGGTACAGAAAAATGAAATTGAAGATAATAAATCAGAAAAGAAAATAGTCTTACAAGAAACTAAGGGCCAAGAAAAACTCTACCTTGACTTGCTTAAAAATACAGAAAAAAGAGCTAAAGAAATTAGGTCAGCACTTTTTTCTTTTAAGGATGGAAGTAGTGTTAACTTTGGTAATCTTTATTCTTATGCTAAGAGCGCCTCAGCTGCAACTGGAGTTAGGACAGAATTTATACTAGCGATATTAGAACAGGAGTCTTCTTTTGGGTCTAATGTTGGACAGTGTTATGTATCTGATTCTGCGGGGTCACTAGTTGGTATTAGTTCTGGCGCTGCTAAGGGTAGTATGAGACCAGACAGTGTTGAGCCATTTTTTTCCATAACCTCAGCACTTGGTCGTGACGCAAATAAAACTAGGGTCTCATGCGCTCTTAATTACGGATATGGTGGTGCGATGGGCATGAGTCAATTTATGCCGGCAACCTGGGTTGGTTACGAAAGCAAGATACACAGTGCACTCGGAGTTTCTGTTGCTGACCCATGGAATGCAGCACACTCAATTATGGGTACTGGATATTTACTTTTAGATAACAAAGCCGGAAGTCAGACATACGAAGCAGAGAGGAATGCAGCCTGTAAATATTATTCTGGTGGATCATGTGCCAGGTCGTCAGCCGCCGCTAATTACGGTAATAAAGTTATGTCTAGAATAGCAGGCATACAGAATAAAATAGAGGTCTTGAAAAATAATTAAAAATGTAGTATAATACAGAAACTTAAAAGACTCAATAAAGAAAATATAATTAATATATGAAAAAAAGCACACACCCAAAATATAACGCAGACGCAGTAACAACTTGTGTTTGCGGAGCTACATTTTCTTATGGATCTGTAAACAAAGATACAAAAGTTGAAATCTGTTCTAATTGTCATCCGTTTTACACTGGACTAGAAAAGACATTAGATATGACAGGACGTGTAGACAGATTCAAGAAGAAAATGGCAAAAGCAACAGCTTAATATTTATTTATAAATATAAAAAAACAAGATGCAAATTTAAAAAAGTATCTTGTTTTTATTTTTTATTTATGTGGATAAGGAAGGGTAATATATATATATATATTATATTAAAATAATGAAATTTGTAAAGAACATCACACTCATTAGTTTATTTATTATTGGCTCACTTAATTTTATTAACGCCCAAAATGAAAGCGAATCGCGAGAAAGTAATTTAAGTATAGATTATAAAAAAACGTTTATAGTGCATAACAAAGAATTGGATACTCTTAAAATAAAAGCTCTATTTATAAATTCTGGCTTACCAGAAAGATATAACTTGATAACAGTTATTAGTAAACTTACCGACGGAAATACTAATTTTGTGGATCAAGAGTATGCTACTAGCACTTTTGTAGAGAAGACATCAGAAATAAATATAAACTACAAATTAAGTAAATTTTTAACAGATGGAGACTATCTTATAAGTTTTAGAGTTGTTAATCCTGACTCTGGATATGTTATTAATGATTTTTTACCAGTAAAAGAATTTAATTTGAACAGAGGTTTCATTAAAGATAAAAAAGTATTAGACGGAAAATATTGCCAACTGTACGTAAATAACGATATATCAAAAAAATGGGGATTACTAGATGGCGTAGATGTTACCTCAGAGGAGAATCTGAGCATTAATTGTGACACGTCAGGCACTGACCTTGATGGTGAATATGTTTTAAATTTTCAAAATGTAAAAAGAAATATTGGGGCATCAGAGTTGTCTGAATATCAGAAAAAGAACATAAAGATATCAAGCTCTAAGTTAGAATTTGATATATTCAAATCTGGTAAACCTCAAGCTTATGACTTTATCTTCTTTTTAACCAAAGATAATGAGCGTGTAACTCCTATAATAAATGCTCACTATGTTATACAAGGAGATTCTGCTACGATTCATACTTTTGATTACTCAATCGCTAACAAGCTTTACAATTTTAATGTAGGAGTAACTGGAGCGGCTACTAATTTTCCAGACTCTAGAAAAGGTGATTCTGTTATTGATGCAAAAATTACCGTATCTTTTTTATCCAGAATTAAGCCCTAGAGAAGATGTTATAAATCAAACTTTATTTGATAATATTTCTAACTCAAAATATTTTTTAATTACAATTAGTGTATTTATTCTTGTTTTGTCTCTACTTGTTTATGTATATAAAAATAAATATAAAAAAGTTTCCGGTATTGGTGCATTAAGTGTCCTTATTTTATTTACAATTGTTACACCTAATATTTTTAACGTATTAGCATCTGACGGAGCAGGAGACCCTCTAGTACAAACCACTCCAGTGACCCCAGAAACTTTAATAAATAGTCTCGTAATGTCCTCATCAGACGACAGTACTGTATCATTAAAAACTTATTATGGCTCATATGACCCCTTACAAAAAACCGAGCTAATTGACACTGGAACCTATACGCATTCAAATGTCTGGGCAAAATCCTGGTGGTGGGATTGCGGTAATTGGTTTGATCGTACAAAGGGTGCTATGTCAGTTTTGGTTACTTTTAATCTAAATGATAAAAATATTGGCTCAGCTACTCTCCGTTATGACGGAGAGGGAACAACCTCATATTGGACAGATAAGATTGGCAGATATTTTTATGACTCAAGCCTGTCCCCAGGAGACAATATTTTAAAATCTTCTTTTGATTATTATCAGACAGGAACCAGTCCTGATGGTTTTATTGACGCTAGGCATGATTTTACCATAAAGCACCCTTCTAGGCCAGCAGTAAATGGAGTTTGTGGTGAGAAAGCTTATGTTTGTAATTCTGGAGAGGCTAATTCCAGAACCGAGGACATTTCAAAGTATGCCTGGAGCTGTGTTGGTTCAGATGGGGGCAGTAGTTCTGCTTGCGTAGAAACAAAACCACCAGTAGTTAATATTTACTTTTCAGATGCCAACAATCAAGCACTTGATGGTGCCCCAAGCGACAATAATTAGATCTCTATTTTTTATAAGAATTACAAAAATAATTCGTAAAAGTTTTTAAATTAAAAATAAAAAACAAGATACATATTTTAAAAAGTATCTTGTTTTTGTTCTGAGAGTATATTTAATTTATATTAATAACATACTTTTTACCAGTCTCGCCCCATATCTCTACTTCATTATTATTTAATATGTTTATGTAATAAAAGCAGTCATTAATTATTTTACTAGGTACTATTCTTAGTTCGTAATCTGAATTTTTGTATTTATTTTTATTACTTATTTTTTTATATATACCGATACTGCCAAGGGTCTCAGCACATATTATATTTCCATCTTCTAATTCCTTTACATCTTCTATATTAGCTAAGTAACCATCACTGTCTAGCATCTTATCCAAATAAAATTCTACCTTATCTTTATTTATGATTTTTATTAGCCCATCTTCGCCAGCAACTAATATGTTTCCGTTAGACAAATTAAGCACGCAGTTAACCTGCGCGTTATAGTTTCTATCATCAGTGAGCGAGTGCATATTAATAATTATTTTCTTTATTATAGCATTAGTTATTTACTTTTTTAAGTTACAGAGTTAAATTATTTATCTTGACATTTTTAATAGTGAGGTATATAGTTAATATACATATGAAAAACTACATTAAAAAACTAATGACAACCCTCGCTATAGCATCTGCTTTTCTTATTGTTAATATTAATAGTTCTGTAGCTCAGAATTATGGTGATTATAATAACCCTGTAAATACAAGCTCTTGCGTAAATTTAAGTTATAATTTAAGTTACAGATCAAAAGACGTAAATACTAACAGTGAAGTTTCTGATTTGCAATCCTTTTTACAAGATAAAGGTTATTTGAGCTCTGACCCTACTGGATTTTTTGGTAGACTAACCGAGAGTGCTGTTAAGAGTTATCAATCCTCAAAAGGATTGGCCAATACTGGTTATGTAGGTCAGTATACAAGAGCAAAAATATCAGAAGATAGCTGTAGAGGTGTAACACCAGGACCTATTGCGTGTACTATGGAAATGAGATACTGTTCAAATGGTCAGCCAATGCAAAGAGACTTAAATACATGTAGATGGAAAGAAGAGTTCTGCGCGGGCCAGTCTAATTTGCAAGACTATAATATAAGCCTGTCGATATATTCTAATAATTTAAATAAATATTTAACCAAAAATAATAATGGATATTTTGACGCGACAGATGTGGATGGTAATACTAATTTTCAAATCACAACAAGTAATAATCAATCAAATAATATTATGTGCAATACCCAGTCAAAGACTAATAATGGGTATTATACTAGTATTTCTTCGTCTCTAAACTTTTCACAAAGTTATGACAGAAATGGAATTGGATTAGACTATTACAAAGTTTCTTGCGGGGACGGGGTAAACAGTAAAAGGGTAGAGCAAGAGTTTATAGTAGAGACAAGGCCTTCTACGCAAAATAATACAAATTATTGCCCAATTAATCAAAGTATTAATTACTTGTATAGAAATGGCTGCGTGTGTCCACCAGGTGCAAATGAGATTAATACATCACCATCTTCTTTATATGGAAACACAGGTATATTTACTTTTCAGTGTAGAGATATAATTGTATATTAAAATAAACTTAAAAATAGCTCAGTAAGAGCTATTTTTAATGAGTGAGTGCGTATCCGTATATGTTTTCTGGCAACATACCATATTCTACAAGTGCGCGACGAGCCTCATAAAAAGTAGATCCTGTTGTAGTTATATCATCTATTAATATATAAATATTATTTTTATATTCTATATCTAGATTGTTTAGGTTTATTTTACTATTCATTATGGCGGCGGCACTACTGCTATTATTTGCGCCGCCAAGCACGCTCATAGTATTTCTCATTTCTTCTGACCTGTTATCTACTCCATAAATATCTTTTAACTTTTTTGTATTTTTTCTAATTAACATATTTAAAATTTTAAGATTTGGGTTCATTTTATTTATCCCTTTCGCTATATATTCTGTCTGATTATAACCCCTTTGTTTCAGTCTCTCTTTTGAGATTGGTATTGGAATTAGACATATATTTTTATTTTCTAATTTATTATTTAAAATTATATTTTTATATATAAACTCATGCGAATACTCACCCACAGCCTCTGCTAGATTTGGATGGTGATTATACTTTATTTTGTATTCTATTTTTTTAAGATTGTGATCTTGATACTTATATTTTGCATATATCCAGTTTTCTTTACTAAGATTATTTACTGGTCCATATTTTTTTTTCTTTCCTTTGCTGAGAATATAATTCAATTCTAATTTATTTTCGCAAGTATTACATAAATATACTCCAGCAACTTTACACAAAGCACACTGAACAGGGAAGAGGGTATTAGATATAATACTAGAAACTATATTTAAAATATTTATAATTTTATTTTTCATAAATAAATTATATCACTAATATATAAATAAGATACGAGAATTATTTATTATTTTTATACGAATAAAAAAAACCAGACCACAAAAGATCCGGTATTTTAAAAGCTTATAAACAGATCAAGATTCTCTTTTTCTGTAAAATAGTTTTAGAAAAAAGACACTTCTTGAAAAGAGTACGTCTAGCCATATGTTTACATCAAATATTAGTCCAGCAATCAAAGCCATCCCACCTGGAATTAAGTCTCTAAAGAAATAACTAATTGCACATATTAATAGACACATAAGCGTAATAATAATCATGAATTTAGCAAAACTATTTAATTCAATAGATTTATCTTCTTGAGTTTTGTTGAAAGATGTTAGGTTCACAGCGATTCTCCTTATTTAATTTACAGAAATGTACATGGTAGAGTTAGAAAAATAATTTTTACTAACTTAGAAACCCATATTAACATATTTGAATTTAATAGTAAAATAGCTATTTTGAGGTTAATTGTCAAGATATAAAGTGTTAAAATTATGCTATAATATAGCAATGTCAATTATAGATAAATTACAAAATAACTTAGAAAAAGTATTTGGATCAGAAGATTCAAAGTTTATAAAAAAATTAGAACCAACAGTAAAGAAAGTTTTCGCTCTTGAAGACGAACTTAAAACTATTACTGATGCGGAATTAAAAGAAAAGTCTTTAAAATTAAGAGATGAAATCAGAAGCGCTGGAAATACAGAAGGGTCAGATAAAGTTAATGTTGATGCCAGAGTAAAAAAGTTAGAAGAAAATATTGCCCTTGCTTTTGCTCTGTGTCGTGAGGCCTCTCGCCGCACATTACATATGATGCATTACAAAGTGCAAGTAATCGGAGGACTGTTAATACACAAAGGGCATATTGCCGAAATGAGAACAGGTGAGGGTAAAACTCTCGTTGCGACACTTCCTGCTTATGCTAATGCGCTCGTTGGCTGCGGAGTGCACGTGGTTACTGTTAACGACTATCTATCTCGCCGTGATGCGGTATGGATGGGTCAAGTATATAATATGTTAGGTATTAGTGTATCGGTTATTAATCATGAATCCAGCTTTGTCTATAATGAAGTCATGAATGCTGAGGAGGACAGGGTTCGTGATGAGAAGGGAGAATACAAAGTAGAGTATGACTACTTAAAAGCTTGTACTCGTATCGAGGCCTATACTGCGGATATTACATATGGAACTAACAATGAATTCGGTTTTGATTACCTTCGTGATAATTTGATTTACTCTGAGGCTGAGCTTAATCAACGCATGCATCACTTTGCAATAGTCGATGAGGTGGACTCTATCTTAATTGACGAGTCTCGTACACCACTAATTATCTCTAACTCAAGTCGTGAAAGTGAGCAACTTTATACCACCTTTGCAAAGCTTGCTGAGAAGATGGAAGTAGGCGCTGACTATACTGTAGACGAAAAGCAACGTGCGATACAAATGACAGAAACAGGTATAACAAAAGCCGAAAGGTCACTTGGTCTATCATCACTGTACACTGCAGAAAATGTAAAATTAATACATCATCTTGAGACTGCAGTAAAAGCAAAAGCACTTTTTATAATTGAAAAAGAGTATGTAATCAAAGATGGTGAAGTGATTATTGTAGATGAATTTACTGGTCGTATGCAACCAGGACGCCGCTGGTCAGATGGATTACATCAAGCAGTAGAAGCAAAAGAAGGAGTAGAAGTAAACAAAGAGAGTAGAACAGTAGCCAGTATTACTTTTCAAAATTATTTTAGATTTTACAAAAAACTAGCCGGTATGACAGGAACTGCAAAGACAAGTGCAGAAGAGCTGTATAAAGTATATGGATTAATCGTAACCGCAGTACCAACTCATAATGACATTAGGCGTATTGATCACGCTGATAATATATTTCAGACTGAAAAAGGAAAGTTCAAAGCGCTCGCAAAGAAAGTAAAAGAATTAAATGAAAAAGGTCAGCCAGTACTAATTGGTACCATCTCAATTGAAAAGAATGAAAAGATCTCAGAGTACTTAACTCGTGAGGGTGTAAACCATAAAGTACTTAACGCTAAAAATCATGAAAATGAAGGCGAGATAATCGCTGATGCTGGTAAAAAAAGTGCAGTGACAATTGCAACTAATATGGCGGGACGTGGTGTGGATATTAAGCTTGGTGGCATAGGCGCGACCGATGCTGAGCACGAAACAGTAGAAAATCTTGGCGGCTTATATGTAATCGGTAC
>JAYTMX010000023.1:0-4563 GCA_043728155.1 bacterium | reverse complement strand
GGATAGCTTTTATTAATAGCGAGGTCAGTCATTTCTTGTAATACTGCCATCTCACCATACTTAGCAACAATAGAATCTATTGGGGCCATACCTTTACGGAAACCATCCATTTCCACTTCTTTTTGTATTTTCTTCAATCCAGCATCCCAGTAAGCCATGAATTCAGATGCTTCGATTGTAACTTCTAATTCTAATTGACTATTCTTTTCTTTATTTATTTTGTATTTCATATTTTTTTATTTATTAAATAATTCTATTGACTCAGCTACAACTTTCATAGCATCTTCTCTATTTCCCGTGCTTGGTATTGTGACTACTTTATTTTGTAGAGTTTTATAATTTTCGTAAAAGTGTTGATACTCTTTTAATGTGTGAGGAGAAAGGTCAGTAATATCTTTTATGTGGTCAAAGCGTGGATCTTTTGCAGGTACTGCTATTATTTTTGCATCACTCTCACCACTGTCTATCATATTCATAACTCCTAAAACTCTAGCTTCTAAAAGTATTCCCGGGTGCAGTGCATAAGTTGTTATAAGGCATACGTCAAGTGGGTCACCATCATGCCACAAAGTATTAGGGACAAAGCCATAATCAAATGGAAAGTCTTGTGAAGTGTAAGATACGCGGTCAAGCATTAATAATCCTGTTTCTTTGTCGAGTTCGTATTTATTTTTAGAGCCTTTTTGTATTTCGATGATAACATTTAGGTTACCACCCTTTGTTACTGGGTTAATTTGTTTTAATATATCTTTCATATTTTAATTATTTATATTAATTATTTTCTGCATCTAGTGAGTCAGTATCGTTAAATACATTGTTGTCACCATTATCATATTCCTCCTCTTTTGTATCGTCTGAGATAATATCTATCTTGTATCCCGTTAGCTTTGCAGCTAGGCGAACATTTTGTCCTCCTTTTCCGATTGCTAGTGATTGCTCATCAGCTACTACGTATACTTTTGCAGTCTTATCTGCTTCGTTAATTGTAATAGCGTATGGGTTCGCAGGAGATAGGGACTTTTTGATGAACTCTTCTAAGTTATCGTCATGTAATATGACATCAATACGTTCACCGTGTAGCTCACTTGTTATCGCGTTAATACGTGTGCCGCGTTGACCAACGCACGCTCCTACCGGGTCAATACGAGGATCATTACTCTTAACAGCTATCTTTGATCTGTTACCAGCTTCACGGGCGATAGAAACTATCTCTACTATTCCTTCTGATATTTCAGATGATTCCATCTTAAGTAATTCGCGTAAGAAATTAGGATGAGTTCTAGATAAACGAACTGACAGGTCACCACGCTCACGATCGTCCAGTCCGTAAAGGTAAGCGCGTACGCGAGTTCCTGGCTCTAATCTTTCACCTGGGATTTGCTCCTCAAAAGGTAATATAGCCGACGCCTTGCCAAGGTCTACAAAAGTAAGACCACGCTCAACACGCTCGACAACACCAGAGACTACGGTGTTAAGTCTGTCTTTGAACTCTTCGGTTGTCTGCTCACGCTCCGCCTCACGCATGGCCTGCATGATTACTTGCTTTGCAGTCTGGAGGGCAATACGTCCAAAATCATCTTTTTCTTCTAATGGAAAAGTTACCTCCTCGCCAACTTCAACGTTCTTCTTTAAAAGTTTCGCTTCGTCTAACATTATATGTCTCTCTTCGTTATATCTTGGCAGTTCATTCCTTGGATCATCAAAAGAAAGTTCTCCCTCGTCTTCAAATCTTGCACTTTCTTTTGTGACTACTATTTTATTTTGAGAAAAACTCATTGAGCCATTTTCAAAATTAATATCACATTTTATTATCTGACCTTTCTCTCCATATTCTTTTTGATAAGCGGCAGCAAAAGATCTTTCGATTGCATTTTGCACCTTTTCCATTGGTAATCTCTTTTCTTCGGTTAACTCTTCTAACCCTTTTTTAAGCATTTTTAAGTCTATCATATTAATATTTTATATTGTATTTTTTTAATTTTGAACCCATTTTTCTAAAAATAAAGCCCGAGCATTTGCCCAGGTCGTTTCTATCTTTCTACTATCTTTACCGTGTGTATATTATATCACAAGACTGTACTACTTGCAAATATAAGTAAAATCTTGTATAATATCTTTAGATTAGAAATAAATTAACCAATATCCAAAAACAAATATGGCAACCAGAAAAGCGGCGGGTTCCGCTAAAAACCTAACAGACAGTAATGCACAATACCTAGGTATCAAAAAACATGATGGCGAGGTAGTATCAGCTGGTAATATTATATTAAAACAGCGTGGCAGTAAAATCATGGCTGGTAAAAATACAATGTATGCTAATGACTGGTCAATTGTATCTATGAAAGAGGGTGTAGTAAAGTACACATCTAAGAGACATCTTAACTTTGACAATACTCATAAGACTAAAAAAGTTGCGAGTGTTATCTAGTCTAGAAAATTAAAAATAAATAGCGGCGCCTTCGGCGCCGCTATTTATTTTTTTATGTTTATATACTCATTGTATTTAGTTAATAATAATATTATAATGAGAATAAGAATATAAAACTAATAAAAATATGACCATAGATACAATCAAGAATGTTTTAATGAGAATACTAAGTATTAATAAAAACCTAAATGAAGATTCGCTCCATAATCTTTTGGTTGCTAGTGGTTGGGATGAGTCAGATATAAAAGAGGGATTAAATATATTTAGGGCGTACAAGATGAGCGGTGGTGACGCTGATGTTGTCTCAGATTACAAAGTAGGAACAGGTATGTCTTCTGTTCCAGTAGAAAAAAGTGTCCCGGTACCAGATGTAAACGTTAAGAAAGTGATAGACTTTAAAATAGTGGGGGACAGACCAGCTGAGAACTTTATACAGGGAATGGATCATAAAAATGAAAACATAGTCTCACTACTTGATACGCACATACCAGAGATAAAATCAGTAGAGCCAGTAAGAGAATACTTAGCCCCAGTACAAGTCATACAAGAAAATAAAATTATAGAGAATAATCTGCATCCGATGGATACTCACATGCAAGCGAGTACAGGCGTGCCAGTAGTAACAACACCCCTTAATTATATCGCCCATCAGTCACATCTAGATCAGGGGGAATTAGAAGCTTACAATAAAAATCAGGGCAAGCCAATATTTTTAGTTATACTTGATGTTGTGCTGTTCCTCGTAACTCTTGGACTTTTAATTTACATATTGCTTAGTTAAGATTATCTAAATAAGTAAGCACAAAATAAAAACTAGAATTAATTCTAGTTTTTATTTTGTATTAAGTATTTTTTACTTTAACTTTTTCAAATATTCGCACAGATTAGCTATTTTGATCGTATCTTGTGACTGAGTTTTCATATCACGGATTATTACTGTACTGTCCATTGCTTCTTTTTGTCCAAAGATAATAGCATAAGGTATTTTCATATCCTCAGCATTAGCTAACTGTACGCTAATAGAATCCTTCGATAGATTCTGTCTGACTGAGATGTGAGCTTTACGCATAGTCTCCATGATATTTAGTGATTTTAATTTTGCTTCAAAGCCAAGTTGTATAAAGTAGAACTTTGGAGCCTTTAATATTTTTGGAGTTATCTTTATGCAGTCCTTCATCATCATGATACGATCAAAACCAATACCAGTACCAACACTTGGTATGTCTTTTTTGCTACCGAGTGGCTTTGAAAGGTCATAGCGTCCACCACCGGTTACAGTTAATTCTTTTTCATTACCTTCTTCGTCTACATAGTTTTGAATAACTTCAAATACTGTACGAGAGTAATAATCAAGACCACGTACAAGTGCTGGGTTAATTCTAAAAGGAATCTCCATCTCTTCTAAGTATTGCAGTAATTCTTTAAAATGTTTTCTAGCATCAGTTGAGAGAAAGTTAATAGACTGCGGAGCTTTGTCTTTCATTGGCTGACATTCTTCTTTTTTACAATCAAGTAGACGTAATGGATTTGTTTTTAGCCTATTATTACAATCCTTACACATTGTTGTAATGTGTTTTTTGTAATAATTAGTTAATTCTTTTATATATGCTTGTCTTGAATCTTTGTCTCCCATAGAGTTAATATCAACCACTAGGTCTTTTAATCCGAACTCTTCTAAAATATCATAAGTTGTTCTGATTATTATGGCGTCTGCAATAGACTTTTCTGATCCCATAATCTCCAGGTCAAATTGACGGAATTCACGAAGGCGTCCACGTTGTGAATTTTCATGACGAAATACAGGACCATACGCGTAATTAAGTATTGGCTGCGGAGTACTTGCTAATCCTTCCTCAATATAATGTCTAACCATACCTGCTGTGTATTCAGGGCGCATAGCTAGCTTATCACTGCCTTTTACTGAAAACGAATATAATTCTTTTTCTACGATATCTGTCTCACCACCAATAGCTTTTTCAAATACGTCTAATCTCTCGAGTATTGGGGTCTCAAGAGGCTTGAACCCATAATATTCAGCTATCTCTTGAGCCTTTTCAAACATGCCTTGTAATTGATAATATTCCTCGCCTTTGATATCCTTCATTCCTTTTAATCTTTGCGGAGCTACTATCTTT
>JAYTMX010000022.1:0-7026 GCA_043728155.1 bacterium | reverse complement strand
TAATCGCGGGTCAGCTAAACCGCGGTGAATACGTTCTCGTCTCTTGTACTCACTGCCCGTCAACTCAAGGGAGCTGGAAGTGCCCAAAGGCTTTATTTATTTAAGGACTAAGGCAAGTTCGGTGACAAGGAGTAAGTCGTAACAAGGCACGGCTAGCGGAAGCTGGTCGTGGATTAATTCCAAATTGGATACGTGTATATGATAAGCCTCGCGCTTATGATAGAACATTTTGTCGGTTAAGTTTTACCTCGCAAGAGAAAAATGATTTGATTCAGTTCAAAGTAGATTTATAATCTTACATAAAATTATACGTGTTATTACGAGATATAACAAAAATCCAGCTATAGATTACAGGAGCAATTTGCTCCTATCACTAATCTTAGGATTAGCATGGTTAAAAAGTGGAACGAAAAGTGTGTATATGCAACAATCTTTTGGAAACAAATTCTTATTTATTTAATTTTTTAATATAAATTTAAAAACTTTATATTAAAAATACAATGAACTCAATAAAATAAAAGACTCTCTACTTAAAGTTAAAGTATAGAGTTTTTTATTTTATTTATATAAAGGTTATTTTGGTTTATTTTGTTTTATAATGATTGTGTGATAATATGTAGAAGATATTAGGTTAACAGTTGATGTGAAGCATATTATGGCTAATTAGACCTACGTTAACATTGCAGACATAAATAATAAATTATGAATAAAACAAAACAAAAATCTTTTTATGGTTTTATGCTGGGCTTCGTAATTTTATTTTGGCTTATAATTTTTATTGCTGAGGTTCTAATGCTGAGTGATATTTTTAGGCCAGTTTATAATTTGGGCTTAGGTGATATTTTGTACGATATTCCTATGCAGGCTGGCACATTTGAGTCTGTTGTATTGCTTCTTATTATAATTAATTCTTCTTCCTTTATATTTTCTAATATTTTACTTAGAAAATACCCGTCAAAAATCTCTAATTTTATTTATAAAATATCTGCAATCTGGCTTGGATTCTTATATTTATTTTTCTTAGCTTTTATTTTTTCTAAAATATATCAGAACATTTTTTTTAATTTTAATATAAACAATATTTTGTATTTTTACTGTGCTGCTATTTTAATTAGTCTTTATGGATTATATAATAGTAAAAAGATAAGAATAGTAAATAGAGATATTTTAATAAAAAACTTGCCAAGCACTTGGGAAAATAAAAAATCTGCTTTTATAACCGACACTCATTACGGACCAATTCATAGTGAGAATGATGCTAGAAAAGTAGTAAATATAATTAATGAAGTAAATAAAAAAGAAATAGAATCTGGGAATAGATCAGGGCTTAGTTTTCTTTTTCATACTGGGGACTTTTATGACGGTCCAAAAATGGATTGGGCAAAGCCAGCAAATGAGTATAAAAAATTAGATACAAATATAAAAAAATATTTTGTTAGCGGTAATCATGAGGAATACGCTCAAAGCGGGGATACTGATCATAACGTGGTTAAGTGCATACAAGATGCTGGATTTATAATTGCTGACGGAAAAGTTTTCGATGAAGACGGCGTTAATATAATTGGGATTAATTACAAAAGGGGTGAGGAGGGTGACGCTGAAGTGGTAAAAAAAGTATTTGAAAATCTTGAAACTAGAAATAGTATCTCAGAAAATAATATTAAAATAAAAAAGCCAAGTATAGTCTTAAAACATGTGCCGACAAATACTAAAATCCTTGCGGATTATGAATCTGACCTAGTCTTATGCGGACACACTCACAATGGGCAGATGTTCCCATTTAATTTTCTTACAAAATATATTTACAAAGGATTTAACTATGGATTAAAATACGAAGGCGATACGCAAGTGTATACCAGCAGCGGAGTAGGTTCATGGGGCCCACCACAGAGACTTGGCACTAAAAGTGAAATAGTGGTACTAACTTTTAAATCAAGAGCTTAAGCAGACTAAAGCACTTGACAAAAAGATAAATATATATTACTATTAAGTTCTAGTTTGAATTAGACGCGATGGCATCAAATCATCCAAATCAAACGCTCATTGAGCAAAATTAAAAGGGCTATCGCCCGGAAAGGCCATCATGGCAAGCAAAAATACAAAATCAGGTAACGGCACTGGCCACAAAGGTGGAGCTCAGGGTAGTGGTAAAGACGGTGAGGCTAAAAAAGCTCAACGCATTCAAGCAGCGGCTGAAAAAAAAGCAGCTAATGCTGCTAAGAATGCCGTTAAAGCAAAAGCAAAACTTTTGCAGCCAAAGCCTGAAGTGGTGAAATCTTTTAATCAGGTTTTCGAAGAGTTGCTTGCGAAGCAAGCAGTTCTAGATACAAACTTTTTCTCTGGTCCGCTTGGCAAGTATGCCTTGCAGACGAATGAAAAGAAATTGATTGTCAGCTCGTTCCAGAACGAGAAAGGTGTTCAGTTTGAATGCATCGTCACGAATTTTGGATTCACTTCTCAGGTCTTCATTACTGAAGGCTTGGTAAAAGGCTTTACGATTGAAAAGTTCACTCCGAACTTTAACTTACCAGAGCATGTTCAAGCAGAACAAAAAGAGCTACATAGCTTTTTACGTGCTGCTTACGAGAAGACATCTGAGTTTGTTTCAAAAGTAACCTCACCTGCAAAACTTACCTTGGTGCCACAAGTGCCAAACAAGTTTGCAGGCTTTGCTCGTGAAGAAATCACATGCTCAGATATTCGGCTACTTGTAACTGGACGTGTACAAGTTTACCGCATCGCTGACGTGAACGGCAAGTATGCTGTGTTCTCATTAACTTCAGCAGGTAATGACGTAAAGGTAATTTACGTTAGTCTGAAATTCTTGCAAGATGGACATGAACTCACAGGCAAAGTTCCTCTCGAGACAATGTGTGAATTGCATAAGCTTCGCAAAGAGACTCTTGGTAATCCATTCGGTGAGCATAAAACACAGATGGAAAATCAGGGTAAACTGCATGCGTGGCTGCGTAAGGTGGCTATGGCAGCAGGTGTCAAAGATAAGCCATCTCAAAAAGAGCGTAAGTTTGCTTAACTATAAAAGGCTCGGCTATGTACGCCACAAAATCTTTAGATTTTGTGGCGTTTTTTTATGGAAAATTTATTTATTTTTTATATTTAAAATTATGCTATAATTATTTTAAGAAATAAATTATCAAAAATAAATATTATGCAAACAAAAGTCTATCAAAAAATTTTAGAAGTCCCATACCATTCACAATTTTTAGAAGTACATGATAACTTTTGGAATATACGCAGTTGCGGGGCAGCATGTATAAAAATGATATGCGATTATCAGGCTGTGCCAAGCGAGAGTATACAAGAGATAATGGAGTATGCAAAAGATAACAGTGGTTATGATATAAATAATGGCTTCATACATGACTTTGCTGTGCACTATTTTAAAAAGCGCGATATGTTTTCACATCGAGTAGATATGGGATTTCTGAGCTTAGACGAAGAAGGTAAAAAGAAAGATAATTTTAATCTTATTATACAAAGCATTAATGAAGGCAATCCAGTCATGGCTAGCATTGCAAAGCAGACCCTGGAACAAAGAAAATATCATCTGGTCGTCGTCGTCGGTTATAAATATATATTAGCAGACACAGAATTCCAAGACGTTGATAGTAACAGAATCATCAGTCATATTGTTTATCACGAGCCAGAGAGTACAGATGAAGAAAGAGGGCAATACAGGGAATGTGAGGCCAGAGTATTCTTTGACGCTTTTACTGGTAAGGCTATATTTGCTAGTCGTAATAATTTTAATTTAGCTTTTTAATTTTAACTTTTGTTATAATGTAATTTTTTTGTTATAATATACCTAGAACAATAAAAACACCAAATAATAAATAACATGAAAAAGATAGCAATAGTATACGGAGGACCAGATGATGAACATAACTTTTATGGTGATAAAGTAAAAGAAATTTTAGAGAAAATAGACAAAAATATCTATGAACCAGCTCAGATATTTATGACTCAAGACTCTTCTTTTAAAGTATTTAATCCAAAACATACCAATAAGAAATTATTCTTTTCAGAGAATAAAATATTTAAATTTTTAAAAGACCAAAATATAAAGTTAGCAATTCCTCTCTTTATCGGTGCTTATGGCATATCTAAAACTTTTGAAAATAAATTAAAAGAAAACGAAATAGAAATTCTAAAAGTAGAAGAAGTGATAGTTGCGAGTACAGCAAATTAACTTATGAAAATACACATGATCGGAATCGGGGGTATCGGCATGTCGGCGTTAGCACGTTATTATAAATCCCAAGGATTCCAGGTGAGTGGCAGTAATATGGGAGAAAGTACAGACCTCATCTCAGACCTTATAAAAGAAGGGGTATTTGTCATATGTGGCGATCAGGTTGCGAGTAATGTACCAGTAGATTCTGATATAATAATTTACACCGTGGCTATTAGTAGTGACAACGCTGAGCTTATTGCTGCGCATCATATTGCCAACACTTCGGAAAAGAAAGTTAAGATCTTAACTTATGCCGAGGCACTTGGCGTTATGAGTAATAATAAAAAAGTGATAGCCGTATGTGGTAGCCATGGGAAAACTACCACAACGGCACTTGTCTACTTTGCACTTCGCGAAGCAGGACTGGATCCAAGTGTTATAATTGGGTCTCTCATTAATATTAATGGTAAAAAAACTAATTATATAGCAAGTGAAAATAAAGAAAGTGAATGGTTAATTATCGAAGCCTGCGAATATAAGAGAAGCTTTATGAATTATAATCCAGAGATAATAATGGTTACTAATATAGACAATGATCATCTTGATTTTTTTAAGGACCTAGATGATATTAAGAATACTTTTCAAGAATTTGTAGATAAATTAAATAGTAAATTAAATAATAAATTAAATAAATTAATAATACATCAAGAAGAAGACTATTTAAATTTAAATATATTCGCTAATAAAGTCATATGCGATCAGATAGAATTAAGTACAATAGAGCTGAGTGTACCTGGACTTCATAATAGAAAGAATGCTCAGCTAGTCCTCGCACTCTCGAACGTCCTTGGGCTCGATAATCAAAAGATAAGAATTGGTCTTAAGAAATTTATGGGGACATGGAGAAGGCAAGAGTATAAGGGTAAATATTTTAATATGGATTTTTATGATGATTATGCGCATCATCCAACTGAGATAAAAGCAACTCTTCAGGCTTTTAAAGAAAAATACAAAGATGATATACATGGCAAAAAAATAGTTGCCGTATTTCAGCCACATCTATACAGTCGTACAAAAATTCTTTTTGATGACTTTGTTAATTCTTTTACTGATGCGGATGAGATAATTATTTTACCTATTTACGCAGCTAGGGAAAAGTATGATGACAGTATCGACAGTCAGATGCTAGTAAGAGAAATACAAAATAAATTTGGAGACAAAAATGTAACGTATATAAAAGTAGAGTATTACAACTGGAATCTTTTAAAAGATTACTTAGAAATAAACGCAAATATTAACAAAGTAGTCATAACTATGGGTTCTGGTGATGTGTATCATGTTTATGATATAATGTAGGCAACAAATATTCTATAAATAAATTATGAAATTCACAAAGTCTTTTTCAAAAACCAGTAAAGATGTACCATCAGACGAGCAATCTAAAAACGCTCAGCTTCTTATACGTGCTGGATACATACACAAAGAGATGGCCGGGGCTTACAGCTTTACCCCAATTGGCTACAAAACTTTACAGAATATAATTAGGATTATCCGCGAAGAGATGAATAAGATAGGGGGAGAAGAGATGTTTATGACGACATTACAGGATTCTAATCTCTATAAAAAAACAGATAGATGGGATGACGAAAAGGTAGATATCTGGTTCAAAACTAAGCTTAAAAATGACACCGAAATAGGTATGGGCTTTACTCATGAAGAAGACATAACTAATATTGCAACCAGGTTCATTAGCAGTTACAAAGACTTGCCAAAAATGGCTTATCAATTTCAAAATAAATTCCGCAATGAGACGCGTGCCAAGTCTGGGATAATGAGAACAAGAGAATTTATAATGAAGGATTTGTATTCATTTGCAAAAGATGTAGAGCAGCATGATGCAATATACAATAAAGTCTCAGATGCGTATGTCACTATTTTTAAAAGATTAGGAATAGGTGAGAAAACTCACAAGACATTCGCTAGTGGTGGTAGCTTTGCAAAGTACAGTCATGAGTTTCAAACTGTCTGCGAGGCTGGTGAGGATGAGGTGTATGTGTGTGACAGATTAGGTATTGCTATTAACAAAGAAGTATTTAACGATGAAGTTTTAAAAGATCTAGGAATAAGTAAAGACGAAGTCAGAGTAGAAGTAACTAGCGAGGTTGGTAACATATTTTCTCTAGGTACAAAGTTCTCGTCTGCTCTTAATCTAAAATACAAAGACCACGTGGGTACAGATCAAAAAGTGATCATGGGGTCATACGGTATTGGTCCCGCGCGCGTGATGGGGGTTATGTGCGAACTGATGAGTGATGAGGCAGGACTAGTCTGGCCGCATGAGGTGGCGCCGTATGCGCTGCACCTAGTTTCCTTGCACAAGGAGGAGGGTGACGAAATTTATAATTATACAAAAGACATTTATGAAAAGTTAATACAGAATAATGTTGAGGTTATTTGGGATGACAGGACTGGTCACGGTACAGGGGAAAAGCTGGGTGACGCTGATCTAATGGGTGTGCCTATGCGAGTTCTAGTCTCAGCGAAAACTATTTTAGAAAATAGCGTAGAAATAAAAGAGAGAAGAGCTAAAAAAGAAGAGAGTGAGTTAATAAAAACAGAGTCTTTTTTAAAGAGTTATATGGAGACGTGTTAGGAGCATAATAATTTTATTTGGACATTAACTTAGTTTTTAAATACATGAACGACATTTATACAGAAAATATTTTAAATTATTCTAGGAATACTGATTTTGATATTAAAAATGAGAACAAAGAGTCGGTAAATAATTTTGATTCGAATAATTTTAACGTGACTAATTACATTATGGGTCA
>JAYTMX010000021.1:0-7660 GCA_043728155.1 bacterium | reverse complement strand
GGGTTACTATACCATCACGTATGGATTTTATTGGTACAAATTTTTGAGATGCGAATCCTTTCATATATTATAATAATAGCACACAAAATATTTTTATTTAATTAGTTTTTAATATCTAAATTATTAGCTATTTCTCCTAAGTCTTTTTTACTATAGGTTACTATGTTACTTTTTGATACTGCCTGCACCGGGACACTTTGATCTTGGACTTTATTGTTATTTTTTTGCCAAGTATACAGTCTTGATCCTGTAAAGTAAGTAAAGCCATGCTCGAGCACCTCTACAAAAGATTGGTTATTTATTTTTACAAAAGCTAGTGATAAAAAAGTTGCTACAAACGGAGTTGCAATGATGAGCCCTAAAAACTTAGAAGGACTAAGACGTAGAGATATATACAATATACCAACAGCCCCAAGTGTATAAGCAAATTGCTTCCAGGTTAATGGGCCAAGTATCTTATCCTCTATGTCTATAAATTGTGGTACTCTAAATTGCATATATTATATTTATTTTTTATATTTCTTTTTTAATAATATCTTCACTAACATCAACTCTTTCTCTGTATACATCACCTAATTTTGTATCTATTTTTTCTGCACCCTCTTTCATATTTTCTTTAGAGTTGCTACTAATTTCAAGAGCTATATTGCTTGGCGCAGTATTTTTATTTTCTGGAGTTATTATATTTTTAACCAGGTCTCTTGGATTTTTTATATCAAAATTCTCATCTAGCAAGTTCTTGACTCGTAACCCTGCTTCAGCCATACTTTTATTTTCTGTAGTTAGAACTTCCTCCTCTTCTTTTGTTTTGTTTACAACTTCTAATTTTTTAGTTTCCTCTTCTAGCTCTTCGTCTACGATTTTAGCCTTTGTACTTTTTATTTTCTCAAATATATATTTTTCTAGGTCATCACCTAACTGCTTTACTGTATTGGTTGTTTCGATGCTACACTCAGCTTTTATCGCCTCACTAATATTTTCATAATTAGATAGGTTCAGTATATAAAGAATAGTTTCGAGCTCTACACTTTCTTTTTGCACTTCATTTAATCTGTTGACTTTAAAAACTAAGTCCAGAGTCTCTCTAAAGTAATCACGAGTTAAAAACTCTTGAATAAGTGGTTCAGCTTTGGCTATTTCTAGATTTATATCTTTTTGAAGTTCTGGATTTAACATATTTCTATACAACTAATATATAAAAATATTATAACACGTTAATTCAGGACTTCTTTATTTATGTCCACTAAAAGATTTTTAATATCTTTTTTTATGATAGTATTAATTTTCTCTAATTGTTTTTCATTTTCCGACTCTAGTTTTTTGATAGATTTATTTAGCGCAGCATATTCTTTATTTTCCACAGTATTAATTTTCTTACTTTTTACGTCACCTATAAACACAAATCCAGAAGCAGGTAAAATATCACAGATATTGTCAGTGCTAGAAGTAATAATATTTATAATACTCTTCTGTATTTTAATAGCATTACCAACTTCTGTATCTAACTTTATTATTTTCTCATCTATCATTTCTTTTGAAGAGGTAGATATTCCAGAAGATATCTCGAGCAATTGATCTGTTAATTTATTTTTGTCTTTAATTTGATTTTTGATTTGAGTATTTATCTTATCTCTCTTTATAAAAAGTTTACTTTTATTTTCACATACAAAATTATTAGTAGTTGATGCTCTTGTATCTAATTTAATTTCTTTTACTAATTCTGATTTTGTTTCTACTTTATTTTCTAACTTAATTTCTGAATCTTCTTGCTTTACTTCTATTTTTGAAGCAGAAAAAAAGCTTTTAATTTCTCGTATTGCCGAGTTCTTGTTTTCTAAAATAGAATTAATTACCCCTTCCTCAGCAAAAGAAAAGTTAAGTGTTGTAGCTATTAAAAGTGTTAAGATAAAAGATTTTTTCATATTTTTAATTATTTTTAACATTTACAGTATCAAAACTATTCATCGAGTCTATTAAGTTAATAGCATTAGAAACTTTTTCTTTATTTTGTATAACTGTTGAGTTAGTTGACTTCATAATCACCTGATCGCTCATAGCCAGATTAGTAATGTCACTAGTATTGTTAGTGTTTAGAAAAAACATAAATGCTGCCATAGCAAAACCAGCAAAGCCAAAACTCCAAGCAAAAAATGGTGACTTTACTTTTTGGGTGTAAACATTATTATTCTTATAAAAATTCTCTCTCACTTCTGTCCTTGTGTTTACTTTAGATAAAAGCATGGCAAAATCATTCTCAAGGGGTGAGTTGTCTAATTTTATTTGTTTGTAGTATTCATTTAAATTTTTCATATATTCTTTATTTTGTATTTATGTTTTTCGACCTAGTTTTTACTTTCTTTTATGTTATTTCGATCTTTGTATTTTTCTTGATACAGTATCCTTAATTTTCTAAGCGCTCTAGATTCTATTTGTCTTATATTTACACTATTTGTTTCTAACGCCTGCGCTATTGTTTCTGTATCAGCGTCTGACACGTAACGCATGGTTAGGACTATTTGTTCAGCTTCTTTTAGCTCTGAAAATAATTCTTTTATATTTTCGGTATCAGTGTTAAAGTCAAAGGCGATGTCTCCTGGGGTTATGCTTTCATCAGCGATAATCTCTTCATACTCTTCTTTTAGGCTCAGACTAGTTTTTTTATTGCTGTCGTTAATCACGAGGCGCATACCTATCATCATAAGGTATGATAATGGCTTCATCTTGATTTCATAAGTATCCAGCGAGTTGTACCATTTTAGGAAAACTTCTTGGCATATGTCGACTGACTTCTCATGATCCCTAGTTCTTGATTTTATGAATCTAAACAGTGGAGTATAAAGCTCGACATATAACACACCAAAAGACTCTTTGTTTCCGTTTTTAGCTTGATATATAAGACTTTCTAGAGATTCGCTGTTCATGTTTACTGTTTTTATTATGTAAAATACTACTTATCTCTACATTATATAACATATTCCCCCAAAATGTGTGACATCTCCACAAAACTTTAAGACTAGTCTACAGCACTTGACATATATATATATATATATATATATTACAATACAAAAGTTACAGTCCCGTAACAATTGATTAAAAAATCAAATCTAAATGTTCCTAAAGAAAGAGAGACGCCATGGCACAAAATTATTACACAATTACTCAATCCGAAAAAGAGGTTGGCGAGGTGACAATCACATATGATGGGCCAGAAGACTGTTATACTAAAACCTGGCAAGTTAGAAACATGCATGCACGGGCCCTTGCTTTTTTGAAAGAAGGAAAAAAGGTGAAAATCATTTTCGGCAAAACAGAACATGTTTTTACTCAGGCCGACACCGGGGTGGCGAATACCGCTTACGAGTGGTGGAAAGAAGCACATATTTCAGCAGGAGTCGCAGAGATGGCAAGCTGGAGGTAGTTTTAGCAGTTTGGGTAAACCTGCCCACAGCCCTGCTTGCGACGCATTTATTTATGTCGCAGGCAGGGTTTTTATTTAGGAAATTAAAATTACTAATTTGGCCAACCACTCAGAAAGTTTTTAAAAAATTAGAGACAGACAAGGCCCCAGACACAACAACTTGACTTTATTTACTATTTAGTGTTAATATATAAACATAGCAAATTCGCTATTTTTTGGAGAAAATAATGGCAACAGTAAACATTAATGGTGTAGCAGTAAATGTCGCTCCCGGTCAAGTGGTAAGCTCTGACGCTAATGGTAACATTAGCGTCACAAATCAATCAGTCGGTTCAGTAGCACAACAACAGCCTAGCCTGGGTCGTATTGTTGTGGAGGGGGCGGCACTCGGTGTTGGTTTAGGAGCGGGCCTCAGTGTCGGCGAGTCTATTGTAGATGGAATCGCAGACCTTTTCTGAAGGGTTCTAATTTTCATCTCCCGCTTATATAAAAGTAAGCGGGATTTTTCTTTCTTTAATTTGTGTTGCAATGTAACACAAATTAGTTTATAATTAAAAATATAAAGATTACACAAGAATTTATAAAAATAAAATCAAAAATATGACAACAACATTATCTATCAGGTTAGATCAAAATCTAAAAAGAGATTCACAAAAAGTTTTTAAAAAACTGGGATTAGATATATCCAGCGCTACTAAAATATTTTTAACACAAGTTGTAAATACTGAGTCTATTCCTTTTCAGATAAGAACAATCAATGGGTTTACTCCAGAATTCGAAATGGATATCTTAGAAGAGTTAAAAGACATAAAAGATAACCCTCAAAACTATAAAAAATATAAATCAGGAAAAGAGCTAATTAGTGACATTTTAGGTAAAGAAAAATAATTCTATGTATACTGTCTTAAGAACTAAATCTTTCGAAAAAGATTTAAAAAAAGTTTCAAGGCACAAAGATTTTAAAAGAAAAAACTTGGAAGACGTAATAGATATTTTGTCTTCTGGGAAAAAGATTGATTCAAAATATTTGAACCATAAACTGCACGGTGACCTTGGAGACTGTTTCGACTTACATGTTCAAAATGATTTGGTTTTGATATATAAAAAAGATGAAGGAATAAAATTAATAGCTCTTTTAAAATTAGGGAGCCACAGTAACTTATTTTAATTTTTTATTGGAAAATTTTTGTTATAAGGTAATGTTGACCATTGACCATTGACAGTCAATAGTCAATGGTATATAATTAAAAAATGTTGAATATTAATACTAAAATAGAAACAAGTCTAAAACAAAATATATTAGACAAAATAAAAGAAGATCAAAGCTCTACGATAAAAGATCTTGTTTATACTTTTAACTCTACAAAGCAGACAGTAATCAAGCATTTAAATGGTTTAATACTAGAAGGATTTGTTACAAAAAATGGTAAAGCTCCTAGGACTTTTTACTCTCTTTCTAAGGTAAAAAATACAACAGAAGAAATTGATAATTTTTTTGAACACATAAAAATACCAGAAGAAATACTGGGTGTGATAGAAGAAAATTATGATAACATAAATGCTTTTGGTGAAAAAACTAACGGAATAAAAGGTTTTAAGGTTTTTTGTAGTGAAAGAAACATGAATCTGGAAAAATCAGCGAAAGATTTTTTTGAAGTATATAAAAAATATAATCACTTTAAAAAAGATGGATACATAAATGCAAGTTTTAAAATAGAAGAAAGTTTTGATGACAATTATTTGGATAAAATGTTTTATGTAGATTTTTATGCTTTTGAAAAATACGGAAAAACAAAACTTGGTCAATTAGTTTCTGCAGCAAAACAAAGTGGAGATAAGAGTATGATAAAAGAAGTTATAAAAATTTCTAGGACTGGAATAGAAAACATTATAAAAAAATATAACATAGATGCTGTCGCTTATGTTCCACCAACAATAAAGCGTGAGGTCCAAATAATGAAAGAGCTAGAAAGTGGCCTCGCCCTTAACTTACCAAAAATAAATATATTTAAAATTATAAATGATGTTATGGTACCACAAAAGACCTTATCTAAAATAAAAGATAGGATATTAAATGCTGATAACACCATGTTTGTAGAAAATAGTATTCATTATAAAAATATTTTGATAATAGATGACGCTGTAGGGTCGGGTGCTACATTACATGAAATAGCTAAAAAAATTAAAAATAAAAAAATAGCCGATAAAGTTTTTGGACTTTCCATCGTTGGTTCTTTTAAAGGGTTCGACGCATTAAATGAGATATAGGGGCTTATTTTGGTTTTTATTTACTTTTGATAACCTCTAAAATTGGAAGGGTGCCGTCAGATAGAAATGTCAGCATTGCGCCACCGGACAGGGAGACATAAGAAAAGTCTTGTTCAAAATTTTTGTTTTCATTTTCCAAAAAAGTAAGTGTGTCTCCGCCACCAACTACAGAAAATATTTCTTGTGCCACATCATTCGAAGATTGTTTTTTGCTTATATCTTTTATAAAGTTATAAATACTTTTGCTTCCACTCACTTCATTATTTTCGTACATTCCTACTGGTCCGTTCCACAATATGTTTTTGATATTATTTTCTTGTATTATTTTGCTTAAATATTCTAAATCAAAAACACTATCTACTATTTTTGTATTAGGGTTTTCTCTGTCCTTTATATTCCAGATTATGTCTTTTGGTAAGATTAATTTTCTCGTCTCTATTTGAGTATTTAATTTATTCAAAATATTTCCACTTAAAATAAAACCTTCTTCTAAATAAGATTCTTTTATATCCACCCCGCTATGCTTTAGGATATCATGTGTCATGGCACCACCAAGGCACACAATAGAACCTTTATCTAAAAACTTTTCTACTATTGGTAATTTTGTAGATAACTTTGCTCCGCCTATAAAAATAAGTGTCTTATCTGCCTCGTCTAATAATTTTCTCAGATTAGAATATTCTTTTACAAAAGTTAAGCCAAAACAAGATGGTAAAAGTTTTGCTACTCCTGTCGTGCTTGCGTGGTCCCTGTGAGCCACAGAAAATGCATCGTATACAAAATAGTCAGTAAAAGAAGACAAAAACTTTGCAAAATGTATGTCATTATTTTCATCTAACTTATCGCCGAATAGTCTGGTGTTTTCTAACATTATTATCTCAGGTAAATTATTTTTATTTTGTATAAAATATTCACTAACCACTTTTTCATCTACGCTATTAATATATACAAAGTTAATTTTGGGACTGGTATCTGATAATATTTTTTTTATATGATTATAAACAGGAAGTAGGGTCTGACCCTTATCACTGTGATGTGATATTAGAATTAATTTATTCTTCTTTGTTAAAAGTTCGTGAATAGTATTAAGATTCGCATCTATTCTTTTGGTGCTTAGCAATTCAGAATCTTTTATCGGCTCATTAAAATCACAGCGTAGTAATATATTCTTATTATTTATTTGCATAGAGATTATTAATTAATTTTGCAAAAACTTTTGCGTCAGCACTTGCCCTGCCAACCAGTACCCCGTCACACGTTGCCTGTTTTATGTATTCTACGGCATTTGTTTCATCCACCGAGCCACCATAAATAATTTTAATTTTCTTAGCTGCGTCTATTCCAAATTTTCTAGCTAGCTCACGCCTTATTATGATTACTGATTCCATCACAATGCTTGGCGTTGCAGGTATACTCGCTCCTATTGCCCACACTGGCTCATAAGCAATTACCAGGTTATGTACGTCATTTTTGTTAACAGAATTTAATGATTCTAGTAGCATTTTTATTATTTCAGTTGCAAAATCAGATTCGTATTTGTCCCCAAGAATATTCCTCTTTTTTTCTCCAACACATAAGACAGTTTTTATATTAGAAGACAGAGACGTTGAAACTTTTTGACTGATAGTAAAAGAGTCCTCACCAGCAGCCCTAACTTCTGAATGGCCAAGTATTATAAATCTAGCCCCAGCTTCTAAAATATTTACTAAAGTGTCAGATCCAGTATGAGCTCCATTTTCAATTCCGGTATAATTTTGCGCTCCAACTTCAAAGGCTCTATACTCTTCGTTTTTAATTGTCGAGATAAGAGAGCTCGGCACAGCTACATAATACTTATAATTTTCTTTTTCAAGATTAATCCAGATTTCATTTTGCAATTTATAAAAATCTTTTAAAGTTTTTATATAAGTTTTTGTATTTGATATTATGATCGGAGTATTCATATAAATTTATTTTATGTATTTTACTTAATAT
>JAYTMX010000020.1:0-9044 GCA_043728155.1 bacterium | reverse complement strand
AAGCCAATGAATTGCCCTCACCACGCCCAGATATACGCATCAGAATTACGCTCATACAAAGAATTACCAATAAGATATAGTGAGACGACGATGGTATATCGTGACGAGCAAAGTGGTGAACTTAACGGTCTGTCACGCGTATTATCTATTACCCAAGATGATGCTCATGTTTTCTGTAGAGAAAACCAATTAGAAATTGAGATGAATAATATATGGAACCTAATTGAGAATTTTTATTCTACTTTTGGATTTACAAAGTTAACCCCAAGATTTTCGCGCCGTGATGGTGACTCAAAATTCAAAGGAAGCGACGAAACATGGGCAAAATCTGAAGGTGCAATAAAAAATCTTTTAGAAGTGCGTGCAAAAGATACTTGGATAGATGGCGAAGGAGAGGCGGCATTTTACGGACCTAAAATAGACTTTATGGCAGAAGATGCAATCGGAAGACGTCATCAGGTTGGAACTATACAATTAGACTTTGTTCAGCCAACTAATTTAGGCCTTGAATACGTTAATGAACTTGGGCTGCGTGACAAGCCCGTGATGATACACTGCGCAGTTGCCGGCTCACTAGAAAGATTCTTGTCTGTATATATTGAACACACTGCTGGAAACTTTCCTCTTTGGTTATCACCAACCCAAATCAGTGTTATTCCGGTTCGTGATACTCACGATGAATATGCTAAAAATATAAACTCTCAGCTAAAATTAGCAGGATTCAGATCAGAACTTTGTGACAGTAAAAATGGACTAGGAAAATCAGTGCGCAATGCTAAAAATATGAAATACAATTACTGGGTAGTGGTTGGTGATGAGGAGGTTAACACAAATACCGTAACTCTGGAATCAAGATCTGGCGAAAAAGTAAATATTACTTTAGAGGAATTAGTCAATAAATTAAAAGAAGAGGTTGTAAGTAAAAAATAGTTTACATTGCTACAGTTTCTTTTACGCTGCAATTATTCTTAACATAATTAGTATCAAATTCTATAATCTCTTTTCTCTCTCCCTTGTATATATAATATGAGTTATCTATTGCGGGGCAAGGTGCTCTTACGCACATTACCGGCATCATATTTATTATTTTCTCAGATGGGCAATCTTTTATTTTGTTCACATTTCCTGAGTGTGTATCACATTTTAAAAGCATCCCACACCCAGTAGTCGCATTATAATCTGGGCCATTAATATAATCGCATCCGCTTGGTGGGTTTGCATAACTACACATTATAGGTGTGTCCCCTGTAGTTGAAATGTTACAAAATTTACTTCTAAGTATTCCTTGCGTTTTAATTCCAACATAACCAGTGGGCTTTATATTATTATCACGCTGAAAATTTTTAACAGCTTTCAAAGTTTTTACACCAAAATATCCTGTAGCATTACCTGATAAATATCCAGAAGAAATAAGTGAGTTTTGTAGTTCTAATACTTTAGCTATCTGAGAGTCAGCACCAAATTTTACCAGCCTCAGGTCTACATTTTTAATACCATCACCTAATTTTAAATTCTGAGTAAACATAAAACACCCTATTCTACTTTTTTCAACACTCATCTCTTCTGCAAAAATACTGTTTGTAGAAAATAAAATACTAATTAATAAGCTTGTTACTATAATTTTTTTCATCTAATCATTATAACAGATAAGGAGATATTGTGTGACTAGATTAACTTAATCTCAAGACACATAAACATCGGGAATTCCTTTCTGGCTGTGTTTTCTCTATCAGCATTTTTACCTTCTGATACCTTATTGCTTATCCATTCTTCTAATTTTGTTACTGCAAAGCCAAGATTCGCAAATACTTTAAAATAAGTTTGCAATGGTCTGTGATATGAATAAGTATACTTTTTAAAAGCCTCCCTCTTTTCAGCTGGTGTCATGTCCATTTTTATTTTGTCTTCACTCATGTATTTATCTACTCTTCTGTATTGTATTTCTTTGGCGCCAAGCTCTGTGACATTACCCCAAGAAGTAGACTTTGGTATTCTGTACGCCGGATGATTAATTATAAAGATAACTTTTCCAGCTTCTTGTTTTGATTTTTCATCTTTATTTTTCAAAACTTTTTTAATATTCTCTAAAACTTTTTTTATGTTTTCAATATTTTGTAATGCTAAGACACAAAAAATTACATCAAATTTGTCTTCGTTTTTATTAATATTTTTCTCATACTCATCAGCAAAATTTTCAGCATTTAATACTTTGTAATTAATATCACTTTTATTTTTCCCGGCATTTTGCTGGGCTATTTTAATTAAGTCAGTACCGAGATCAAAACCAGTAACTTGTACTTTTTTGCTACCAGATATTTTGTTTTCACCTGCTTCTTTTACTATCGCCTCACAAAAAAATCCTTGTCCACATGCAATTTCTAAAATATTTTTCTTATTAACATCACCAAGCATACGTAAAAAGTTAGGTAGTATAACCTCATTATGATAATTACTTTCACTATTTAAATATTTGTCATACTTGTCAGCAACTGATCCCCAATCTGTTTTAGTTACTTTTACTCTTTCTTGTGTGTCTGATGCGCGGCTAAAACCTTCTCTTTCTTCTGTGTTTTTACTTAAAAAAGTTTTAGTTTTATTGCCATTACTTTTAATAGTATTTCTAGATTTTATTTCTTCAAAACTGTTTCCTTGTTTTTTCATATTTTTATAATATCATAAAAATATGAATAAGTAAAGTGCTGATTATTTTTAAGGCAATGATTTTACAACTCTAACTCTACCACTTCACCAAGAGTTGGTATCTTTACATCTAATCCATAATACTCATAAAGTTTTTGACCGAGATACATGGCGGACTTTGGCTCACCAAGTACGATGAATACTTTTTTAAGTGTATCCGCTGAGCTTTCTACAAAGTTAACTAATCCATCACTGTCTTTGTGCGCTGAGAAGCCACCAATCATCTCGACATTACACCTAACATTAACTCCTTGACCTTTTATACGGACCACCTTTTCTCCTTCTTGTATTAGTCTACCTAGTGTTCCTATTGCTTGATAACCAACTAAAAGTAATGTCGCTTTTGGGTCTGGCAAGTACCTAGCCTCATGATGCACTATACGTCCACCATTACTCATGCCGCTGCCAGCGATAATTACTTTGGCTCCGTAATCGCTATTTATCTTCATACTGTCTTCTTTATTTTCAGTCATCATAAGACCTGGAAAAGAAAATATATCATCACCTGCTTTTATAACTGCATTCACTTCTTTATTCATGTATTCCCTCTCATACTTTTTGTAGACGCGTGTAACCTTTATTCCCAGCGGACTATCTAAATATATTTTAGTCTTTGGTATCTCACCACCTTCTACCATATTATTAATTTGAAAAAGTATTTCTTGTGTTCTCTCTATTGAAAAAGCTGGTATCATGAGTGTTCCATTTCGGCCGAGTGTTCTCTTGATTATCTCTCTTAGTTTATTAACCCTGTCATCTAGGTTTTCATGATTTCTGTCTCCATAAACACTTTCCATTACTAGGTAGTCAATATTATTTATAATCTCAGTATCTTTGAGTAGTGGTGAGGGGGTATTGCCGAGGTCACCGGTAAATAAGAACTTTTTACCCTCTATCTCAAACTGTATCATACTGCTACCCATAATATGCCCAGCATCTAAAAAGTTAACCGAGACATTACCTTCACTTGTGTTAAAAGACATGGCTTCATGATACTTTTTTACATTCCAGTTACGCATAGCATGCATGACATGGCTTTCATCATACATGAGGTCTAATCCGTCCCTATCTGATTCTTTTTTTAAGATACTCATACTATCTAACATAATTAATTCTCCTATGTCACGTGTTGGGGGAGTGCTATATATTGGCCCATCAAAGCCATCTTTGATTAACTTTCCTATTCTACCAACATGGTCTAAATGACCGTGTGTTATAAAAAGGGCATCAATAGTTTTTGGGTCATAAGAAAAGTCTTCTCTGTTTTCATGTTCAGCGATACGTGACCCTTGATATAGTCCACAATCAACTAGGAACTTTTTATTAGCATATTCTAAAAGAAAATTAGAACCAGTCGGCGTAATAGCACCACCCGCAAAAGTAATTTTGACTTTATTTTTAATTTTAATCTCAGCTAATTTATTTTCTTCTTTTGTGGTCATGATATATATTTATATATTAATTATATCACAGAAAATATAAGCTATTACTTACTTATTCTCTAAACCCCAAAACAAATAGCGATGCCAGAGGCATCGCTATTTGTTTTGGGGTTTCTTGATACTAAATTATTGGTTTTTAACCTTTATATGCAGCTGAGTACTTTACTGAATCAATTTCTGCTCCAGTGTTTGTATCTACAATTTTTATATTATATATTATATTATCTGGAACCTTAACCATTCCTGGATAAAAATAAAAATTGGGGTTTGGATAAGAATTAATAATTAATTTTCCATTTTTACCAACAAACCTATTTGAACTCCCACCAGAAACATAAGGTTCTGCTTTTACGCCAATATAGCTTTCACTTGCTCCTGAACCGGTAATATCAAATAAATACTGCGCACAGTCTCTGTTGGTATTAGTAAATACGTAATTACAGTCGACTTTCACTGAAACGTCTAAAACATAGTTATTTCTATAATTCTCTATGTCGTAAGTTATCTGAGTGTTCATATTTGCTTCATTTTGTTGTGTTGCTAAAGAAGATATTAGTTTCGTTTTATTATTTATAAATAATTCAAAAGGGTTAGACTTTAGGTTTTCATTTTTAAGCGTTATATTTACTCTTGAGTCACTTTGAATACTAGAATAAAATACTAAAGAATTTTCTGTTTTATTTTCTACAATATAGCACTGTGCACCGTCAACAACAAGCTCAACACATGCCTGCCTCGCTTCTAGTAAGTTTTTACCATACACAGTAAATTTGCCAGATGCTTTATCAAAAGAAACAGATTCAATTTTTGGCTGCAAATTAAAAAGAGTTCCTTGATTTGTATTTGTATTTGTATTTGTATTTGTACTAACCTGATTATTATTAGCAGGTTTAGTTACTATGTTTATGTTACATGTTTCATTTTTAATGTATGACTTTGTAAGGGGTCCAACATTTCCTGTTGGAGATAGGCCAATTGATTTCTGATATGATTTAACAGCATTAACTGTTAATCTGCCAAAGTAGCCACTAGCTTGACCTGAAAGTAAATTCTTTTCTATTAAAAAATCTTGTAAATCAGACACCTCCCCATTTGTGTTTGCATCATTAGATCTAAATCTAAGCATACTTGATTTTATGTCAAGACAAGAGTCATTACTTGCATCTCCGTCAGCTAAAGACTGAGCAGAAGAAACACTAAAAGTACTTAATAAAAAAACTGATGCCAATAACCAAGAATTTATTTTTTTCATATTTATATAATACTTAATATTATAGCACCCCCCCCCTCATATTGTAAATAGGCTGATTCGCAAAAAATCACCTACTTATTCTTATAAAAAAGAAAAGCAAGATATGTGCCGAGAATATCATCAAATAAATCTTTGAAGGTGTCGAGCCATCCTGGTAAATTATTTAGGTTAATAACATCTTTTATGTACTCTAAAGCTTCCCAGTTAATACCAATAAACAGTATAAAGATTAAAATATTCCTAAAATTAATATACCTGCTTTTAATTATATTAATAAATAAATTAGTAAATAAAAAAGATCCTAATATGTGTATCGGAATATCTAACCACTTGTAATCTAAATAAAAATTAAAAGGGATTAATATCTTTTCTGAAATATAATAAGTTAAGAAGACACAAAATAATATTACAAAAATATTTATTAATTTTAGCTCTTGATAACTTTTTATATATTTGTTAAAGAAAGTATTTATTTCTGAAGAGATTTTTGTTTTCATTTTTATAGCCAAAATACAGGGTCTCTACTCTGGTGTATTATCTTTACTATTTTTATATTTGATTTATCTATTTTAAAAAATATACAAAATGGATAATTTTTTAAATTTACCCTACGGAAAAGTTTATATCTGATTTTATAAATTTCTGGAGATTTTTCTAATGTAGATTCTACTTTTTTAATTTCTATTTTAAAATTTCTAACTATTTCTGTGTCTATCTTTTTATAAAAATCTGTTACATTATAAAGTTCTTCCAGAGACTCTTTTGAGTATACAACTTTCATGAATTAAATATTTAAAAGTTTAAAGACCTCATCGCTACTGTAGGTCTTCTTCTTAAAAGAAAGGAGGGCTTCATCAAGCTCTCTAGCTAGAGACTCTGAAATTGGTGGGGTAAAGTTGTCATACATTAAAATACTAGGATCTATTTTTTTAGCAATTCTACTACTTCTTTTTGAAGAAGTTTTCGACAAGATAGTAGATTTACTTTTTTCTTTTATCATATTTTAATTATAGCACAAAAATTAAGCTGTCAAAATCTCTGGGCCATTTGCTGTGATGAGTACAGTGTGCTCAAAGTGAGCTGACTTTTTCTCGTCGTCTGTAACAAAAGTATAACCATCAGCGCATATTAGCGCCTCATCAGTACCTAGGTTAAGCATGGGTTCGATAGCGATAACTAGGCCTGGTACTAACTTCATACCTTTTGTACCATCATCGTAATTAGGGACATATGGTTCTTCATGCACTTTGTATCCGACCCCGTGCCCTGATAATATTTTCACTATGCCGTATTTCCCGGCGACACTTTTCTCTATGGCTTTAGATATGTCTGATATATAATTACCAATTACTGCCGCCTTGATTCCTGCTGCTCTTGCTTTTTTTGTATCCTCGATAAGATCTTCTTCTTCTTTTGTTATGGTGCCGCACGGTACAGTGATGGCATGATCAGCTATTAATTTATTATGAGCGAGACATGCGTCAAGCTTTACCAGGTCTCCCTCTTTTAAAATAACCTCTTCGCTTGGTATGCCGTGGACTATCTCGTCATTGATACTAATACAAATACTCGCCGGGTATGGATAATCCGCTCCATATGGCTGATAACCAAGTAATACCGGCACATCACCACCCTCAATAACCCAGGTGTGGAATAGGTCGTCCAGGTGTCCCGTTGTAATTCCTGGCTTCACTTCGAGAGCAAGCTTTCTCATAATATCACCAAGGCGACTACCAGCTATACGCAAATTCTTAATATCTTCTTCTCCTTTTAATTTTACTTTATTATTTTTTGACATATTTTTATTTTTGAAATTATTTTTTGTTTATAAATCTTAAAATAATTTTGAGATTAGTTCTGCATGTACATCCTCAACACTTTGTTCACCATTAACTTCTGTAAAGTTTACACTTTTATTTGCCTTAAATAATTCAAGGCAGGGCATCACATCTTTTTTAAACCATGACATTTTTCTCTCTTGTTCTTCTTTTTGATTATCATCACTTCGCCCCCTGTCTTTTAATCTTTGTACTGCCCATCCATCGCTAACATTTACATATATTACATAAATATTTTTATATTCATAAAAATTAATAGCCTGTAATATAGCCTCCACTTCTATAATCTTTCTTGGAGCCCCGTCTAAAATAATATCTTCCTCACCTTTTATCTTATCTATAAAAATAGTTGACCAGTTCCAAATTGCCAAAAACTCTGGCATTAGACCACCGCTATTTATAAGGTGTTTTGATTTGTTTGCGGTGTAAGTGTCTGATTTTATAAATTCACGAAAATTACCACCAGTAGTAACATACAATACTTCTCTTTTTTTATCTTCTAAGTATTTGTGCAGGAGCTCGGCCTGCGTCCCTTTGCCGCATCCACTCTTACCCATTATTATATAAAAGTTTTTACTTTGATTCATAAATTAAATATAACACATAAACCTTAAAAATAAAACACTAATTGATTAGTGTTTTATTTTGTTTATTTTTAAATTAATATTCAAAAATATCTTAATACTCTCTCATTGTTAGCTGAGCATCTATTTTCTTTAAAAGGTCAATAATTACTGATACCGCAATTAATAGTGATGTTCCTCCAACATTAATTGCTGTTGCTCCGGTTAATCCAGATAGAATAATCGGAAGTAAAGCTACGACACCAAGAAAGATAGCCCCAACTGTAGTAACGCGAGTTAATACATCACTCATATAATTAGTAGTTGCCTCACCTGGTCTGTGACCTGGTATAAATGCACCACCTTTTTGTAAGTTCTCAGCGGTCTTTATTGGATCAAAAGTAACTGCAGTATAAAAGAATGTGAACATTACTATTAAGCCAAAGTATATAGCTCCATATATCCACTGATTATTAAGCACTGCTCCTATCTTACTCGCGACAAGAAGTGCAAATGTCGACTGTGAAGTAGATAAAAGCTGGGCTATTAGTTGCGGTAATGTTAAAAGTGACACAGCAAAGATTACAGGAACTACGCCCGCCATGGTTAGTCTCATTGGGATATATGTTGTACTCATACCTGACGAAGCATAACCACGTGACTGCTTAGCGTAGGTTACCTCGATTGGCCTCTCGGCTTCTGTTACTGCCACTATTCCCATTAATACTATTACAAAAGTAATTGCTAGCGCTATGTATATTGGCGCTTGTGACATGTCTAATGTTTTAAACGTAGACCAAAGTGTTGAAGGTAAAGCTGATACTATACCTGAAAAGATAATGAGCGAAATACCATTTCCGATACCCTTTTCATTAATTATCTCACCTAACCACATCATTAGCATTGATCCGGCTGTAATTATAATTACATTCACCAACATCTGACTGTGAGTTAAGCTATCTATCACTCCTTGTTTTTGAAAAAGAGTAAGCAGTCCAAAAGATTGAAGTACAGCGAGTGGTGGTGTTAACCAGCGAGTGTAAGATGAGAACTTACGTCTTCCTGCTTCACCTTCTTCTTGTTGCATTTCTTTTAGTTTTGGAAAAAGTACGGTCATTAACTGAGTTATGATGCTCGCTGTGATGTATGGCTGCACACCGATCATAACAATCGATAAAGTAGCGAGACCTCCTCCAGCAAAAATATTAAGTAAGCCAAGGAATTGATTATTAGAAACAAAGCTAGCCAA
>JAYTMX010000019.1:0-4340 GCA_043728155.1 bacterium | reverse complement strand
CCTCTTCTCCTCCCAATCCCCAAAACCCTTACCATTCTCATCTTTAAATCTCATCTCCTGCGAGAATATTTTCTGCATCATTCCCTTTTTATAGCTCTCAAGACTCTCTTTTTGCTTTTTTAAATTATCAATCCACGCATCTACACCACTCAAAAAATCTGCGATTTTATTTTGCTCTTTTAATTGAGGTAAATTAATTTTTAAAGATTTTATTATCTCTGCTGATAAATTTCCTTGACCTCCTTGTAAAAATTTGCTAATTATATCTATTTTTTTATACTTTAAATATTCTAATAACCATTTTTTATCACTTTCGGTTCTAATACATAAAATAGCCTGGTTTATAGCTCCACTTATTTTAGATATTGAAACTTCGCCACTCGTTGCTCCATAAAGTGCATATAAAATATCTCCTTTATCGACTAATTTAGCTGAAGAACTTTTCAACGCCAGTTCTGTTATAAATTGTTCTGTTTTATCTTTATTTATTTCACCTGATTTTATAAAAGGTACAGAACCTGAATAGTATGATTTTTTACTTGAAGTAGGTGTGCCACCAGAAAAAAAAGTAGAAAAATCTTTTAACTTTTTTTCTTCCCACGCGCCTGAAAAACCGGGGAAGCGGAGGGTTGGGATATTTTTTTGTGAGGTGGTGGTTTTCATAAAAGTTATTCTTCATTCTTTAAAACTTTTTTGACTACAATTTTTTTAGTTTCTATTTTTGTACTTATTTTTATTCTCTTCTTAGACACTTTTATATTCTCGGCTGCTGGCAGATTTTCTGGCATTGTACCGCCGAGTGATTTGATAGTGTTACGCACTTTTTCACCAACTTCTTTATGGGCTAGGCTTGCATTTATCTGACCGTGAATGCCTTCTCTTTTAATCTTAGCATCGGCTTGAGTAGCGCGGAAGAGATTAGCAGCCAGCTCTTCGCTACCCATATGATCAAGTATGGAATTTTTATCTGTTAACCCCTTTTTATTTTTAATATCTTTTTGACGCAGTCCGCCGTATAGCCCCATATATCCAAAGTCTTGAAACTGTGCATAATTATTTACTCCTGCTCTCTTTGCGGTACTAGCCAGATTTTTATTATGCTCTTTCATCTCATCACGCAAATACACTCTCTTATTATCTTCTATTAGCAAATCCTCAATTTCTTTTTGTCTGGTCTTAATAGCAAAATAAGTTTGAGCTTTTGCTATTTCTACTTTGCGCGGGTCACCATTTTGAGCTATCAAATAGCATGCATAACGTGATAGTTTAAAGCTTGGAAACTCACGCACAGTGCCCGAACCAGAAGAAACCGACTCGCTGGCGTCGGCGATATGGTCTTGACTATTTTGTCCAGCTGTTTCGCAAGATATTTTAGCTTTTTTTATTACATTTATAAAATTATCAAATTTTTCATAGCCTAAAACTTTTGCAAATTCACGTGCGAACCAAAATTCATATCCTTCTGAATTTATTTTCTTTATTTTTTCAAAAATGTTTTCTTGCATATATTAAAATGGTTTAGATATTTTAAGCTCATCACAAAATGCTGCGATTTTCTTTTGTAATTCTAACTCCTCTTTGTTTAATTCTTTTAGATTTTTAGACACAGACTCTATGTCTATCTTTTCCTCCTCTTCAAAAGTGTCGACATATCTTGGTATATTTAAATTGTATTCGTTTTCTTTTATTTCTTCTATGCTTGCCTTGTGTGAATATTTCTCTATTTCTTTCCTGTCCTTATAAACTTCAAAGATCTTCTCTATATTTTCATCGGTTAATTTGTTTTGGTTTTTCTCCTTATCGAATTCTCTCGAAGCGTCGATAAACAAAATATCGCTATTCTTTCTACACTTTTTAAAAACTAAAATAGTTGCTGGAATAGAAGTTCCGTAAAAAAGATTAGAAGGTAGTCCAATCACAGCATCTAAATAATCCTTTTTCTCTATAATATATTTTCTAATATGCCCCTCTGCTCCAGAACGAAATAGCGCACCATGTGGCAGTACCACAGCCATGATACCATTGTCAGCCAAGTGATATAGCATGTGGGTTATGAATGCATAATCGGCGGCACTCTTAGGAGCTAATCTACCATATTGAGAATACCTGTCATCAGAGACTAGACTTGGATCTGTTTCCCCTTTCCACTGTACAGAAAATGGTGGATTAGCTACAATCACTTCTGCCTTTAGGTCTTGATGCATATCCTCGGTCAAAGTATTACCTTGTAACATTTTAAAATGATCAAAATGCACGCCATGCAATATCATATTCATGCGACCAAGGTTATATGTTGTCGGGTTTAACTCTTGACCATAATAGTCCACCACTTCTGTGAATTCTGAAAGGCGAAGTAATAGCGATCCAGATCCACAAGTAGGATCATAAGCGGACTTTATTCTTTTCTTATCACTAGATACTATCTTAGCTAGTAGTCTTGAGACTTGAGCTGGGGTATAGAACTCACCACCTTTTTTACCTGCACCGGCCGCAAACTCACCAATCAAGTATTCATAAGCATCGCCGAGCAGATCACTCTTGGCGTCTTCTAATTTAAAATCTATTTCATCGAGCAAAATCAAAACTTCAGACACTACTTCGTTCTTATCTTTTTCACGACTACCGAGCTTTGTAGAGTTTAAGTCTATATCATCGAACAAGCCTTTGAAATCATCTTCACTCGCAGTACCTGTAGAAGTATTTTCAATAGATATTAAAATATTTTTAAGCTCTTCAATTATAAAAGTGTTCTGATCTTTTATTTGACCCTTACTTTTTTTAATTAAATGTGAAAATAATTCTGTGGGCTTTAAGAAAAAGCCGAGATGTTCTATACACGCACTTTTTATATGCTCGATGTATTCTTTACCTTCTTTGGAACTTTCTACAACTTCAGAGTATTTAATATTCTCGCTTACAAGCAGGCTTGCATTCACATAATTCTCTAATTTCTCAGATAGATACTTATAGAATATAAATCCTAAGATATAATTTTTGTATTCATCTGCATTCATCTTTCCGCGTAATGTATCTGCTACTTTCCAAAGCTGTCTTTCTAGTATTTTCTTTTGTTCTGATGACATGGTCTTGTAATTTATATAATATAATTATATCACACAAAAATCAAAACAAAAAAAATTATATTTCAAAACTCCCTAACTCACTCTCCAAAGCAACAACCAACGGATGCGCCTCGCCATGCGCATTAATCAACCTTTCTTGCCCTATCTTTAACACCTCTCTATAAATCAAAATCTGAGTCTCTTTGTTCATGTTATGACTGTAATGCACATCTTTTAATGATTTTAGATTATGCAACTTATCAGCGACGCTCACCAGCACACTCTCTATCATGCCTAATTTTAAGGTCTCGAGGTAATTAACCTTTCTCTCCTGGTATGGCATAGACTTGATCTCGGTGACCCCCTGCACTATCTTGGCTACGCGCTGACCGCAATCTGCTTCTAAGTGCTCATATTCGTAATCTGCCACGTCTTCGAGGGCATCATGCATAAGTCCTGCAATTATCACGTCCTCGTCGTTAGTGACCGATTTTAAGAGCATAGCGACGGCAAAGAGATGTGATATGTACGGGGTGTTATGTTCGTCACGGCGGACATGGCCGTGATGTAGGTGAGTTGCTAAGTTAATGGCGTTAATTACCCGGTCAGTTATGATTTGTATTTCTTTGGATTTGGTTTTTATTTCTGTTTCTGGCATATTTTTAATTTAATTTAATTTTAACTCTTCTAAAGTTACTCCTATTTTCCAGATACCATGTTCTAGAAAAGCTTCTATAGTTTGCCTCTTTGCTTTATTTATAAGATTAGGGTGAGATAGTTTGTATTTCTTTGCATAGTCACCTAATTCCATTATAAACCTCCCTTCTAAATAGGCAAGTCTTTTGTAATAACTATTTGTTAAGGCCTTTAAAACAATATCTTCCATTATATTTGTTTTGCCGAATGTTTGAAATTCTTGAAAAGCATTATAATAAGTTTGTCTATCAATAAATTTTATATTAATAGGAACATAGCCAGAACGAAGTAATAAATAATTATTAAGTACACGACCAATACGACCATTTCCATCTACAAATGGATGAACATATTCAAATCCCAAATGAAACTTGGCTATCCTTTTTACTATTGATTCGCTTGTGTTTGAAAAATATTCTGTATATACTTTTTGTAATCTTTCATTTATTTCCAAAGGGTTTGGAGCTATGTGATTACCAACACGCACCCACTCATCAGCATTTCTAAATCTGCCAGATATATCATCTCTAATATTTGAGATTAGCATCTTATGTAGTAATAAAGTTATTTCAAAATCAAGCT
>JAYTMX010000018.1:0-5855 GCA_043728155.1 bacterium | reverse complement strand
TATTCTACACCACTAATCTAGATCTTAATAACTACTCACTCTTAAATGTAAAAAGCATCTCCTCTGCGAGTGGGAATTGGAGTATAGATGAAAGTGGTAAAATAACAGTAAAAGAAATATGTGTTAGTGATAATATCGGAGTTGTCTGTGTTAATGCTAGTGACCTGCGTTCTAAATCAATCGGAACTAGTGTTGATTATGTTATTAATAGTGGGGGTTCGGGTGCGAGCGGAGCGAGCATCACTACAGGCACCACTGCACCCAGTACCGCATCATCAACTGACCCTACATCAACTACGACTAACACCACTAGCTCACCTGTTATAACCATCTTAAATAATGATATCACTAACAACACCCATCAACTTAATACAACCTACTCAGATCCAGGAGCAACAGCTACTGATTATGATGGTAGTGACATTACAAGCAGTATAATTCCAGACTTAAGCAATCTAAACATGAATGCAACCGGAACATATAATATTACATACACTGTAATTAGTACAACTACAGCATTACAAAGTGTAGCAACGAGAAGTGTGATTGTTGTTGAGTAGAGAGTGGGTTGATTATTAGAAATGAGTAAAAATTACTTCTAAAAAATAACAAGATAAAACCAGAATAATTTGTTCTGGTTTTATTTTATAAATTACTTAGCTCATATTTCTTAATTAGAAACCAAGTCTACAACTTTTGTTAATTCTTCAACGTCTGTAATCCCATCTAACACTTTTGTTACCCCATCCTCTTTCATGTCAGGTATTCCTTGGTCGCGCGCAGCCTCGGCTATGTCACGCTCGCTACCACTAGCAATTGATATCTCCTCTATTTTCCTGTTCATAATAATCGCCTCATATATACCGATACGTCCTTTGTAACCAAGGTTACACTTGTCGCATCCTGTTTTATTCGCTACAAATACTTTGTATTCGTTTTGTGGTTTGTATTTACTTTCTTTTCCGTCAGCAATCATGGCTCCAAGTATATTGGTAAAAACTTTAGAATCTTGAACGTTTAGTACTGACTCTACTTTACAGACGGCACATAACTTTCTACAAAGTCTCTGCGCCATGACGAGTGTGAGTGATGAACCGAGCGTCTTTGCATCAACCCCAAGATTAACAAAGCGGGGTACAGCACCAGCAGCAGTGTTGGTGTGCAACGTAGACAGTACCACGTGACCAGTTAACGCCGCCTGACTCGCCACCTTTGCAGTGTCCTCGTCACGTATTTCACCCACCATGATTACGTCTGGATCTTGGCGCATCGCAGCACGCAGGCCAGCGAGGAAAGTATAATCTTTTTTGACTTCAACCTGAGTCTGCACGATGCCGTCAAGGTGATACTCTATAGGGTCTTCGATAGTTATGATTTTAACTTCTGGGGCATAGACTTTTTTAAGACAAGCATATAATGTTGTAGATTTTCCTGACCCTGTTGGACCGGTGGTAAGCACCATACCAAAAGGTTTTCTAATTGCTTTATCTAACTCCTCCATTAATTTTGTTCCCATTCCAAGTGACTCAAATGGCACGTTGGCATTTTTAGGGTCAAGTAGACGCATAACAAAACTCTCTCCATTTCCAGTTGGTACCAGCGACACACGCATCTCGATATCACCGCCAACGCCACGCTCCATGCTGAACCTTCCATCTTGGGCAACTTGGGTATTGCTTAATTTTAATCCAGATAATAACTTGATACGATTTACCATTAACTCGTAAGTTTTTTTATCAGTGTGATATACGTCGAGCAGGTTACCGTCCATTCTGTATCTATACCTTACTAGCTCACTCTCAGGCTCGATATGTATATCACTCGCCCCAAAGTGTATGGCTCCGGCCATTGTTAATTCTATTAATTTACTAACCCTTTCTTTCTTTTCATTGACGGCCACATACTCGACGCTTTTTTGAAAATCAGCCAGAGTATTCACATCACTCATTAGCTCGGCCAAGTGATCACCTGTCAGGTCTACCACCCCTTTCTTCTTAACACTACTATCTTCTAGGTCAGCATACCTGGTATATATATGTTTGAGTGATGTGTTAGACGCTATATATATTATCGGTTTACCAAGAGATTCTTTTATTTTCAAAAGCTCTTGCAAAGTCCCCTCATTACTTGGGTCTGATATGGCGATGTGTAGCAGGCCATCACGTAACTTAAATGGAACCAAATTATATTTTTGAGCCACCTCCAACGGGATTTTAAGCAGTGAATCCATCTCAGGGGCGAGCACTTTTAAGTTAATATAGGGTAGGCCGGACTGATCAGCTAGGTACTTGGCCCTCGTCTCATCTTCGTCATTACCGAGACTTGCCAGTCTTGCTTTTATTTTCGCATCTAATTCTTGATCTATTATCATAACTTGATTATATCAAAGAAATACTTAAAATACTTTTTCTTATGTACAACTCAAATATAAAAAATGATATAGCTAATTTTTATAGACGTGAGTCAGGTCTTCTAAAAATTAGCTATATCATTTTTTATATTTTAAGTATCTGGCAGCTATTCCAAAAGTTGTATAAATATGTTATTATATATTTCTAAAAGAAGAATAAAAAATCTTTTAAAATATGGTGGCTATAGTGTAATGGTTAGCACAAGGGTTTGTGGAACCCTTAGTTCGGGTTCAAATCCCGGTAGCCACACCAGTAGATAACGTTGTTGCAAGTTTACTTCAGTGCTTGTATAATAAATATATGAAAAAGAAAGTAAATGAAATAAAAAATATAAATACTTTTGCTGTACAGATAAATAAAGAAAAATCTGGCTATAGTGCTATTGTGCTTGGAATAAAAGATGTGTGTGCAACCCAAGCAAAAACATATGAGGAGGTGATGAAAAACATTCAAGAAGTTCTTGAACTTTATTCTGAAAATTTAGATAAAAGTAAAAAGGTACCATCAAGCATTATTTTAATGCCGGTATATGCCTAAGATAGCAACGTATAAGTATCTAGAAAAAGTTTTATATAAATTAGGTTTTGTAATAGTCGCACAAAAGGGTAGTCATGTGCAATTTTCAAATGGTAAATTAAAAATAACAGTACCAAAACATTCAAACAAAGAAGTTAGTATTGGTGTTTTTGGAGAAATATTAACAAAAATAAATTTAACCAGGGACGAGTTCTGGAATATTCACAAGAAATAATACTTGATTAATATTTTTTATTGTGTTATATTAATATTACTTTCGCAAGGCAAGCTAATATCTTAAAGCAAGCAAAACAGTTTAAAATAAAATAATTTATAAAATAAAATACTAAAAATATGTTAACTACACGCAAAAAATTAAATGTAATCAAAAATGTTCAGCTACACGCTACTGATACTGGTAGTCCAGAAGTGCAAATTGGTATTCTTTCTAGAAAAATAGAAGAATTAACCAGTCACTTAAAGACACACAAAAAAGATAACCACTCACGTAGAGGATTAATTAAGATGGTGTCAGACAGACGCACACAATTAAGATACGTTGCTACAAAGGGAATGAAAAGACTAAAAGCTATTTCAGCAAAAGTCGGCCTAAAGGCGTAATCAAAAGCACAGTCAAAATTTTAAAATAAAATCTGTACGAAAGTATAGATTTTATTTTGTTTGTAATGTATAATATAAGGGTAAATATAGAACAGTTCACTTTTGAATTTATATTTATATTTTTAATAAGAAAAAAAGTTAGAGAGAGTTTTAATAATTTAATATTTTAAATACAAACTTAAAAAATATTCTAAATAATTTAGAAATAATATATATAATTTATGTCAGTAATACAACACACAGCGCAGAGGGTTGCGGTTTTAATAGATACGCAAAACCTGTATCACAGTGCTCGTAACCTATACGGAGCTAGGGTTAATTTTGGTGCCGTTTTAAATGAGGTCGTAGGAGAGAGAAATCTTATACGCGCAGTAGCATACCTTATCACTACCGAATCACAGGATGAGGCTCAGTTTTTTGATGCATTACTTAAGATGGGAATAGAGACTAAATCAAAAGATTTACAAATATTCCATACTGGTAATAAAAAAGCTGACTGGGACGTAGGTATTACAGTGGACGCGATACGCCTCGCTAGTAAAGTAGACACTATAATACTCGCGACCGGTGATGGTGATTTTGTGCCGTTAGTTGAACATCTTAAAAGTTTAGGAGTGCAAGTAGAGGTTGTGTCTTTTGGGCGCTCGGCATCAGCTAAGCTTAAAGAAAGTACCGAAGCCTTTTTAGATCTAGACGAGGATCCAAGCAAGTACCTACTTAGTAAAACCATTAATAAGTACACAAATCAAAGCTTACAAAGGAATGAGAGAGATAGTAGAAATGATAGGTATGACAGAAATGAGAGAGATAGTAGAAATGAAAAAGACCAGAGCCAGGAAAATTTTGTTAGACCAATGGCAAGAGATAGAAGTAAAGATAAAGAAGAAGCAGAAGCTCAAAAAATAATATCTGGAAACAAAAAGTTAAAAGAAGAGGGTGATACAGAAGATAGCGCAAAAAATAATGCGAGAAATAATATTACAAATAATATTAAAAGCAGTGCAAAAAAGACTGTTTTAAAAGACGAAAGCGTAGTAAAATTAAAAGATGCAAGATCAAAATCTAGAATCACCACAAGACGACCAGTCACAAAACAAACAAGTGGACCGCGAGAGCGAGATAATGTCGATACGGGAGAAGTTGGCTAAGATAAGAGCGGGCACGTCCGACGAATCGTCGCCTGGATTATCAGCTCCAAAAATCCCATTAGTTAAGACTTTTGAAAGCGACCTCATGAGTCAAATGAATGACGGCTCAGTCAGTAAGCTAAGCATTATAAGGGGAGAGATGGATAACGGCATAAATGTAATGTCAGTAGCTGACAAAGCAAAGAGTAATAAGAAAATATTATTAATTACTCTTGGTATTTTATTTTTAATTGGAGCCGGTCTCGGCGCTTACTTTTATTATCAATATATTAATAAGCCAATTCCGGTAGTGGTAGAAGTGAAAAGATATTTTATCGGCGATGTCTGGAAAAGTACCAATAAAGACATAACTTTAAAAGAAAATACTAGTGATGCGACCAGCACAGAGGATCTTATTGTTATTAACTTGGTAAATTTTGAAAAAGTATATCCATACTTACTTAAAAATGAAAACAAGTTCGAAGGTGTCGCCAAAGATAATTTTAAATATACGAATCTGGGCGAATTTCAAGATGCAACAATAGAGAACGTAGACATGAGGGTCGCAGACTGTAATGAGGGGGCAATAGTTTACGGTTATGTAGGAAAAAGTAAATTAATAGTAGCAAATGATATAGGTAAATATTTGAAAACTTATAAGGCTTTAAAAAAATAATTTTAAGATTTGTATTTTAAAAATTATGTAGTATAATTATAGAGAGCATATAGCATTTATCTGAATAATATTTTTTAGGATATAACAGATATTGATTGGCTTCTGAGGAAGTCTGCGTTCTGTGTCCACTTTACATTTATAGTAAAGGTAAAATGTTATATGTTCGCCACAAAAAGGCACTTTTAGTGCCTTTTTGTATTGGTTTTTAATTTAATACTGTTTTATTTTATTTACGTCACAACTATGCTATAATATAAAGCATAATCAAATAAATACATGTTCAAGTATATCAAATCAGTTTTCACTGAAAAGTCAATAAGAGATAGAATCTTTTTTGTTCTATTTATATTAGCTGTCACTCGCGTCTTGTCTATAATTCCGATACCGTCTATTAGTGGTCAGGATTTGGCTAGCTTTGTTTCTAATAATCAATTCCTTGGCTTACTTAATATTTTTGCTGGAGGAGGTCTCGCTACTTTATCGATTGTTATGATCGGTGTGCAG
>JAYTMX010000017.1:0-8802 GCA_043728155.1 bacterium | reverse complement strand
CTTTTTGCATGTTTGTTTTAGTAGAATTACTTATTTTGTAATTCATTATTTTTTAATAGAGAATTTAATTGGTACTTAAATTAATATCATTATACTATACTAAAATATAAAAGTCAAACTAAAAATTAGAAATCAAGACCAGTGTCAAGTCTAATTTTTTTCATCATTTCCTTGGCTTTTAGATTTGCTTTTTCCGCCCCATTTTTTAGTATATTTTTGATTTCTTCTGAATTATTTTTGTAATATTCATATTTTGTTTTCATTTCTTTAAAATAAGAAATTACAGACTGGGCACAAAGCTTTTTAGCTTCAGCGTAACCAAAAGGGCTCGCTGCGCTCGCCCCAGCATATCTACTTCTAAGCACAGCACACTCAACCTCATTTAAAAATAATTTATGTATGTTAAATACATTATTTGTGTCTGGATTTTTTGTTTCTTCTGGCCTTGCGCTGTCCGTTACTATACTCATAATTAATTTTGTAATCTCAGCTTCGGTTCCAAATATGGGTATGTAATTATTTTTACTTTTACTCATTTTGTTCCCGTCTATTCCAGGGACAAGCGCTACTTCTGACTTAATAAAAGCTTTTGGCATTTTAAAAGTCTCACCATATGCCCTGTTATACTTACCTGCTATCTCGCGTGTCATTTCGACATGTTGTTCCTGATCTTTACCAACTGGCACTGTATCAGCGTTATACATTAATATATCAGCAGCCATTAGTACTGGATAGGTGAACAGTCCGGCATTAACTAGGTGCTTATCTTCCTCTTTACCCTGCTTATCTTTATAAGCATGAGCTAGCTCAAGCATTGGCATTGGAGTTACAGTCGATAGTATCCAAGATAACTCAGTGTGACTTGGCACATCGGACTGCTTGAATAATTTTACTTTTGATGGGTCTAATCCACAAGCAAGATAAACGCACGCTGCGTCTAGAATGTCTTCACTTCTTTGTTTTGCATCTTTTTGCGTAGTCATACTGTGATAGTCGGCGATAAACACGTATGATTCATGTTCATCACTGTTACCTAGCTCTATATTTTGTTTTAATGCTCCAAAATAATTACCGATGTGTAGTCTACCACTACTTTGTACGCCGCTCACTAAAACTTTTTTATTAAAATTATTATTTATTTCTTGCATATTTTTAAAATTGTTTATTTTATAAATTTATTTAATTTTTAGATTCGTAAACTACTTGCTCTACTTTTAATATCTCAGGAGTTGGTGGTGTTATACCACGTACAAAGTATAGATATATCGCTGCAAATATTCCAGTACATACACTTGCTACGACAATGGCGTGAGTTAACTTTGTATGCTCACTTTGTGACCTGACATGATTTATATATTTTTTAATAGACTTCATATTAGATCTCTTCCAAGATTACAACTTCACTTTTTTTATCAAAGATATCTTTCTTTTTAATAGTTAATTTTTCTACAGATATAACTTTTTCACTACTTGATTCTTTTAAAAATATTGGCAGTGTTTTTTCATCGTGATCTATCGGGATTATTATCTTTGGTTCAAGGCCTACTGATAATTTATATGCATCATATGGATTAAGATTAAGTTCGTCACCAGAAACAGGGACAAATAATATATCAACTTCATCTATTATCTCTTTGTGTTCACTTGGAAGTAGATCCTTTATCTGACCTATATACGCGATGCGCATGCCATCAAAATTGAAAACAAAACTATTAGACATGTAATCACTTTTCTCACGTGTTACTTTGGAAGAGAAGCTGTCTATGAAAATATTGTTAACTTCGTACTCACCGGCACCCTTTATTACAAATGGAGTCTTACTACCAAGTGTTACATTATCAACCCCGTCATAATCAGGATGCATGAGTGGTATCATGGCAACGTCCGATCCGTATTTAGTTTGTCTTCTTTTTGAAGATTTGGATACCGGACCAAGTGATAGCGTTATATCTCCTGTTACTAATTTTATATGCCCTTTTCCGTGGTATGTTATTATCATATTTGTTTTATTGTTATAAAATTAATTTTTGTAAATGATTATTTATTAAATATATTATATCATAAGGTAAAAATTCATTACTATTGTATTATATTTAATTTTGTTGTATTATTATATTTGAATATGTTGCGGGCGCAATATATAGACAAAAGTTAGGAGATTTTAAGATGGTTACGAATTTATATAGAGGACTTATTCCAAAACAAAATCAGGGGCAAGAATGGTTACCTGCATCAGAAATATTAGAAGAAAGTATTGATAGGTTTATAAATGATAATGGTTTACAAAAAGATAGCAAAAGAAATTCTCCCAGACTTTTCATCAAAGCAATTTGCGCGCAATCAGTAGCACTTGGTATCTCTGCTGACCACAGACACACAGCACTTAATGCTATGTGCGCAATTGCGATCCAGCCTGATTCCAACTGGAGAGACGCTTTTACTCAAACTTCTAATTCTATGAATCAAGAATTTGGGGCAGGAGTTCCTATCTCTTCATACATTCCCTGACGGAGAAAACTTATTATATCCAAGTCTGATAGCTTGGATATTTTTCATTTCAGATTGCAAAAATGCAGATATTATGTTAATATATAAGTATTAATTTCTTTGCCTCAAAACAAACAAATATTAATAATAAGCTTTGCCTCATAACCCTGATTTAAAACTTAAAATGATTTAAAATATATAAGTAATTATATAAAACAAATAATTTAAAAATAATCAGAAGATGCAAAGTCGCGCAGAATACTCTCACTGCGTGTGAGATTTTTATTTGCTTAAAATTTATAATGAATTAAGAGTTAATAAAAATCTAGTACACAAAACAAAAAAGTAGAATTTAAAATAATTTATGTTAGAAGAAGAATTACAAAACGTTATAAAAATAGATGACACAGTAGACGGTGTTGTCGTTGCTATTGAAAGATCAGCAGTATATGTTGAGATCCCTAATTTTGGTACTGGTATCATCTTTGGATCAGAATACATCAATGCCCGTGAGATAATCAAACGTGTAAATATTGGAGACAGTATTAGCGCAAAGGTTATACACACTGGTAATGAGGATGGTTATATCGAGCTTTCTCTAAAAGAGGCTCGTCAAGCCATCATCTGGTCTGAGGCTGAGTCAGCAATCAGAGAAAAGAGAACTCTTGAGCTTGTTGTAAAAGAAGCAAATAAAGGTGGTCTACTTATCGACTGGAATGGAATCTTAGGATTCTTACCATCATCACAACTAAATGAGGAAAATTATCCAAGAGTTGAGGACGGTGACAAGGATAAGATTACAGTAGAGCTAAAGAAATTAATTGGAAAGAGAATTCCAATGAATATCATATCTATCGAGCCAAAAGAAGGTAAGTTAATCTTTAGTCAAAAAGGACTAGGAGGTGACAAAGTTGATGCAAAAGAAGTAGCAGCAGAAGCCGCAAATAAATACAAGCTTGGCGACGAGGTTGGATGTGTTGTAACTGGTGTTGTAGACTTTGGTATCTTTGTAAAATTAGAAGATGGTACAGAGGGTCTAGTACATAAATCAGAAATTGATTGGGGATTAGTAGAAGATACTAAGAATCATGCAAAAGTAGGAGATAAATTACGTGCAAAAATTATAGAGATCAAGGGAGGTAAAATCTCACTATCCGTAAAAGCAACACGTGAGAATCCATGGAAAGATGCTAGTACAAAATATAACAAAGGTGATACAGTATCAGGACTAGTAATCAAATTCAACAAGCATGGTGCGCTAGTTTCTATTGAGGAAGGAGTGGCGGGACTGATGCATATGTCAGACTTTGGAGACGAGGCAAAAATGAGAGAGAAAATCTCACTTGGTAAAATGTATAAATTTGAAATAAGTTTATTTGAACCAAATGATCAAAAGATGACTCTTACATTTAAAGCGTAAGCTGAAAAATGAAAACAAAGCCCCGCAGCGAAGCTGCGGGGCTTTGTTTTCATTTAGCCTTGCAAATGCTCAATTTTATAAGCCTTACCTTCTCTAAAAATAATCTCAAGAAAATAGTAATCATACTTCATCGGAGGCACTCCAGTGCCGTAAGTCCAGGTATCTTTTTGATAGTTCTCTAAGTCTTTTATAGACCCCGCATCGCTTATTTCTAGTATGTCCCTAACCTCATCTTTTGTTTTTCCAATAAGAATTTCTTTTTTTATTAGACTATTTACTATCTCATATCTTTTTTCAGGATTTTCAATCCATTTTTCTTTTGTAAAATCATGTCTCGGATAATAGTAAAGACTGATTACAAAAATTAAAATAGTTCCAAGATATAAAAGAGAAGAAGACAAGATTGCTAAAAAGGCTGATACTGACTTAATTATTAAATTATTTTTTGTAAATCTAGTAACTACTTTGCTCCATAGAAAAAAAGTAATCAGAACTAAGAAAAATAAAACTAATATGTTGATATAGGGGGTGGCATTTAATAATATATCGAATGTGTGTGTCATATGGTTTTTATTATAGCATACTTATTTGGTATAGTTACAATTTCCTCCATTTTATTTTTATTTCATCAAAAGTGTCAACTCTTTTAACTTTGTCTCTAATCTACTTTTCATTTCTTTACTTTCTAATATTTTTACTTCTTCTGTACTTAGTTTTGATAGTACATAATCTTGGAGTAATATTTCTTTTACTGGCTTACTACCTATGCCTACCCTCACTCTGTAAAATTCTTTTGTACCTAGCTTTTGTATCACGCTCTCTACCCCATTGTGTCCACCGGCATTTCTATTGTGTGCTAATTTTATTTCTCCAAATGGTATGTCTATGTCGTCATACGCGATAGCTACTTGATTAATATTTATATTTTTGTATTTTATATAATCGGATATAAACTTTCCACTTTCATTCATAAAGCAGTCAGGAATAATATGTATAAAGTTAAAGTTATTAATTTTTATTTCTTTGCTACCTACAGTAGCTTCTACTTTGCTGCTCGCTGCGCTCGCAGCCACATTACTATTATATTCCTCAAAATCAAATGCCCCGCAAAGCAATCTCGCTGCATTATGCCTTGTATATTTATATTTTACTTTCCCGCCTAGGTCCGGATTACCAAGTGAGAATATGTATATCTTTTTCATGCTAAATATTTCTTAATTTTATTATAACACAAATAGAATTAACTAAAAATAAAATTTTCTAAATTCGTCTCTGATGCATCTTTATCTAGTATTGGATCAAAAGAATCTTCACAGTCAGGAGAAATATGTATATGTAAGTGGCGTACTTTGTAACTCTTAAAATTGTTTTCTGTACTTTCTCTATATCTAAAAATTAAAACATACTGATCTATTAATTTTCCAGTATTTTTATGTTTTATCTTATTATCTTTATATAGACCCAAAGCTTGATCATATAAAAATTTTATTTGTTCAAAATCTTCAGCAGAAATTTCTGACATTTTTTCTATATGTCTTTTAGGGTAAATAATAAGATGATATAGCCAGTATGGGGCTATATTAAAGACAAGATTCCATTCTTTGGTTTGCCTAACTTCTATTTGCTTAAAATTTTTATCACAAAAAGCACAATAGTTTTTTGAGAATTTTGATATTACTTCACTATACTCTTTTCTTGTAAGTAACTTTTGCATTTTTCTGTGATCCCAGGGAGAATTGAACTCCCGTTAACAGATTGAAAACCTGTTGTCCTAACCATTAGACGATGGGACCAAATGTCAAACTCTTTTAAGTATTTTTGGAAAAATACTCACTAGAATTTAATATTAATATTATAACACAAATCAAGAAATATGCAAAATAAAAGGTGTGTAATATTTACTTTTGCTTAATGATTTCTATGTCTTTCCATCCGAGGCATACCGCCCTATCTTTTAAGATTTTGTCAATTAGTTTATGTTCTTTTTTTAGTATATTTAAATTGGTCCCATTTTCTTTTATGATTACACCAACATTTTTCTTACCTTTATTGTAATCTTCGCCGGTTACTTGCATATTAATACTGACGCTATTTACTTTATGTAGCCCTGATTTTAATCCGTCTATCATATTTAGATTATTAAAAGTATTATGCATGCCCTGCATATATTTCTCCTCATCACTTAACTTAAAAGTAAAGTTAATCTGATTCCTGCCACTAAGTATCTTTACATTTTTAATAGCCCAAGAGTTAATATTTGTATTGTCTTGTAACGGAGCCTTATAGTCTTCAAGATTAACAAAAGTATCTAGACCATAACTAATCTCTTTGTAATCCATAGCAAAGCCATTTAACTTTTTCATATACATTTCAGCGTAAGAAAATTGAGTCTCTTTATTGCCGCTTGCTTTTAATATTACTTCACCCAGTTCTGGTATATATACTAAGCTAATATTTTTAATACCTCCATCTTTATAACTGATATTAGTAAAGTACATATTATCATGCTTCAAAGTTTTAATAACTAAGCTAGCACTCACACTGCTACCAATTACTCCTTCTAGATATTCTGAGTATTTTTCTTTCAGCTCATCATTTACTAATTCAATGTCTTTTTCTACTTTACCTTTTGCTTCGAATCTTTTCCAAGAATTTTTCTTATAAAAAGAAATTAAAAATACTATATCTTCGAATTTTTCAAAATGGTCTATGTAAAAAGCGAGCGCTTTATCGTAAAAAGAAAATGCTATTATCTCATTTGCAGTGGGAGTTACTTTACTAATATAATTTTTGTATATATCGTTCGAGTCCTTACTGCATAATATATTAATCTGACTTATTGTCTCGCTTATTTCTTCTCTCTTTTCTAATTCTAGACTTTTAAAAAATTCATACCACTCATCACTTACCTTTTCATCATTCTTACCATCCATTACATTTGGAATACTTTTAACTTCATGCATTTTAAATAACTGCACTAGTAGACTATTTTGGGTAAACTTTGAGAAAAACTTTTTTGTATTTACTTTCTTATTCATATTTATGTATTTTTAAATCTAAAAATAAGTATAACATAAAATATAAATTATGTTATAATATTAATAATAAATATATAAAATTATGACAATGCCTACTTTTTCCCTTATATTATCAACTGGAATATTAATTATATTAGCTGCTACCACATTAACTATTCTTGGCTACTTTTTTTCTAAAAAAGCTAAGAGTTTTTTATTAAAACAAGATTATTTTAATTATATAAAAATTATTGGTGGACTTGCCATATCTTCTACTGTCCTTGCTCTTATATATCAACTTTATTATTTACTTCCCGTATGTATACTTTGTTGGTGGCAAAGGATATTTATTTTTCCAATAGATATAGTCGTATTAACTAGTGTTTACATGAGAAATAAAATGAATCATATTACTATCGCTATATTAGCAGCATTTGGTGCTGGTATTGCAGCATACCATTATTATTTTCATTATCAGGCATGGGTGCTGGGTAATGTAGTGTCATTACCGTGCGAGCAAGGTGGGTTACTTCCTGGATGTATTGAGAACAATGGAGTTTTAACTTTTGGATTTGTAACTATTCCTTTTATGGCACTAACTGTCTTGTTATCTATAATGTGGTTATGTTTTATTGCGCACCAAGTAACTAAGAAAAATAATAATTAAAATTATAAATATCAATTTTTCCTCGCGCTTAATCCCAAAGGGAACCCTACACGACATCGTCTAAAATTATATTTATAATTTTAATTAGAAAGAAAAATATGAATAATACAAAAGATAGCTTAATAAATGATTTTCAAAGATTGCCTGGTATTGGACCAAAGCAGGCTGAGCGTTTTGCTTATTATCTGATGAAGCAAAATAAAGCTTTTATAGAAAGTCTCTCTAAAAATATCTTAAATATAAAGTTAAACAGTTCACAATGTATAGAATGTTTTTCTTTCTTTGCTAATTCTCATAATAAAGAAAGTAAAAATAATCTCTGTAATATATGTAGTTATGAAAGCAGAAACAGAAGCATTATGTTAATTGTAGAAAAAGAATTAGATGTTAACGCAATAGAGAAAACTAGTGAGTATAACGGTGTCTACTTTGTAACTGGGGGTAAGCTACCATTTTTAGTTGATGATCCGAGGGAATATATTAGGATACGAGAATTAGTAGATACAATCAGAAAGAAATTAGATGTGAATGGGGAGGAAAAAATAAAAGAAGAGAATAAATTAAAAGAAATAATCTTTGCTTTGCCAGCAAATGATGAGGGTGATAATCAGGTAGAATATATTAAGAAAACTATTATTCAAATAGTCGGTATGGAAAATGTAAATATATCAATGCTTGCTCGTGGAGTGTCGACTGGCCTTGAGATGGAGTATATAGATCACGATACATTTAAGTCAGCTTTTTCTTTTAGAAAATAAAAATAAAAACGCACAAAATTTTGCACGTTTTTTTAAAGCTTTAAGCAAAAAAATTATCATTAAGGAGAGTTTCTCCCTTGCTGTCCACAACGCTAAACCACCAACGTTGATGCCATCTAAATACTTCGTATATAGTCTGATTACGTTTGCCATTACAGTTAACATTAATAATAATTTGATAAATACGATTGGTACTTTTTCTGTACTTATAGTATTCTTTACCAGAATTCATAAAGTCAATATCACAAATACAATTAGGGTTATTTCGAGTAGTGTGGTTTAAAGCTTTTAAGCTAGCTTGCATAAAACGTGAAGTCATGATATCACCTCTTTCTTTAAAATTTCAGCCTGAATTGGCACATTCCATTCCCCAACCGAACACTCTACAATGTGTAAATGGAAACAAAATTTAAAAGAATTAATTTAGGAGACAGAAGAGAAATACAAAAATTA
>JAYTMX010000016.1:0-7314 GCA_043728155.1 bacterium | reverse complement strand
TATAAAAATCTTTTAAAGTTTTTATATAAGTTTTTGTATTTGATATTATGATCGGAGTATTCATATAAATTTATTTTATGTATTTTACTTAATATTTATCTACATATATTATATCATATTAATTTATGTTATAATTATAATTATATAAACATATGTCAAATACTTTACAAAAAATAGTTAGTTTTATTAAAAACAATTTATTAAAAATAGTTTTAATTTTAGGTGTTCTTGTTGGTTCTTATTTCACTTATACATATTTTAATAATAAAAAAGACGATGGAGTAAAAACAGTGAAGCCAGAAAGAAGCTCAGTAGTCAGTGTGGTTGAGGTGACAGGACAAGTAGAGCCATCAAAAGATGCCGAGCTTTCTTTTGAGAAAAGCGGTATAGTTTCTACTGTTAATGTAAAAGTTGGTGACAATGTAAAATCGGGCCAAGTAATAGCAACACTTTCTGGATCTGATGCTTCCGCATCAGTTCGCGAAGCAGAAGCAGGAGTACAGGCAAGCCTGGCAACACTAAATCAACTACTCCAAGGATCCTCTGAGGCTGAGATCTCATTTAAAAGTCAAAACCTAACAAATGCAAAGGCTGACCTAATTAATGCCGAGAATCAAGTAAGTGATACTGTAAGCAACATTAAAAATAAACTATCAGACATAGTAGACTATAAACTTTCTGATGTCTTTTATAAAGATAATACACAATACAAACTGACTTTTAATTCTTGTGATCAGGCAGCTCAGTCTGGACTTGAACTAGAAAGAGCAAATCTTACAGCTTTTTCTGTAACGGACACTGTCTCAGCCAAAAATGAAGTAGACAGTATTAACAGATTTGTAGTAAGCGTGCAAAAACTACTGTCTCTTCCATGTTCTATTTCTGATGTGTCGCTTAATAGCAAAAGAGCCTCTGTCTCACTAGTAAAGTCTGACATTAGTCAAATGTATAGCGAGATCTCAAACAGAAACAATTCTATACTAACAGCTAAAAATGCAGTTAGTCGTGCTGAAAAAGATTTAGAATTATCTTCAAGTCAAGATAAAAATAGAATTGCCAATCAAAAGGCGTCACTTAATCAAGCCTATGCAAGGTTGTCACAAGCGAGAGCTCAGTCGGGAAAGAATATTTTAGTTGCACCTTTTGCTGGACGCGTGTCAGAGATTAATGTAGAAAAAGGAGAATTATCAGCACAGACCAAATATGCTTTCAAATTAATTTCTGATTCTTCTTATCAGATCAAGTCTAAGATATCCGAGATAGACATAGCTAAGATAAAAATTAATAATACAGCCACAGTAACGCTCGACGCTTATCCAAATGTAGAATTCGCTGCGATAGTTACCAGTATTGATCCAGCGTCAAAGAATGAGTCAGGTGTGCCAAGATATGGAGTAACGCTAACCTTTGTTAATTATGATGAAAGAATAAAGACAGGAATGACATCAAATGCCGATATAGTAACTGAGACAAAAGAAGGTGCGCTCACAATACCAGCTGCGTACATTCTGATAAAGTCTGGAGGTGGTATAGTAAAAGTTAGAACAATAGACAGTCAGACTAAGGAAGAAAAAATTGAAGATAAGATAGTAAAAGTTGGAATTAGAACACAGGATGGAAAAGTTGAGGTGCTAGAAGGGTTAAATGAAAACGATGAACTTGTAGAAATGGCCAAAGACGGCACAGTGACAAGATAAAAATAAAGCAAAAAATAGCTCTACTAATTTTTCTAGACGTGAGTCAAGCCTTTAAAAAATTAGTAGAGCTATTTTTATTTACAAAATGTAATTAAGTCCTTCTTCTATGTACGCCGTCTAGTGTTGCAAAGATACCACCAACAATCGCTAGGTTTTTAAGAGCCATAATCATATTAAGATTAACACTAAGATCTGAGTGAAAAAAGATAGTAGTTAAAACTGTAAAAGCTATTAAAACATAAGCCATTACGTCCTTCTTATATTTACCATAAGCGTATATTACAGCAACCACAATCTCAATAAAAATAACAAGCGCAGTTATAATTGGTGTCACTTGTCCTGTTTTAAGTACAGATGCTATATAGTTAGTTGTCGCCTCAAAAGTCATTAACTTGCCCCAGCCAGCGAACACAAAAAGTATCGCTATAAAAATCCTTGATAACGTATCCCAATTAATTCTAAATGTTGTCGTATGCATATATGTTTATTTTATTAATATTTAATTAATTTTAAAAATATTAATCTACTTTAATTATAGCATGCAAAATTTTTATAACAATTAATTATTAAGAATTTAGAGAATCATAAAGACAGATACTGGCTGCTGTCTTTGCACGTAATGTATTTGTCTTTAAGGTTTTAAATTCAAAATTATTTTCGAGGAACCACTCTATTTCAGAATCTGACCAGCCTCCCTCAGGTCCTATAAAAATATTTTTTACTAATTCTTCTTGTGTAACGTTATTTGTTTTATTTTCTTGTGAAACTTCTTTTGTGTGGTAACATATATTCAGAGAAGTGAGTAGGGTAAAATCCTTTAATTTACTTATTCCACTTAGTTTAGGTATGTTTACCCTGCCGCATTGCTCGCTCGCTTCTATTATTATCTTATTTAGTCTTTCATAATTAAGCTCGGTGCGTACTACCCTGTCTGAAATAATTGGATATATATTATTTACCCCTAGCTCCACCATCTCGCGTATCATATCGTCAAAATCTGACTTCACTATTGCAGCATAAACATTAATTTTTTGTGTAACGTTACTCGTGTTCTCTTCTTTTGATAAAAAAGTTAGATAACCCTCTTTTTTATTTAGCTCCCTCACCGCATAGAGATAGTCAAAATTATCTTTACCGTTAAATAATTTAAGAGTTTCCCCTACTCTGTATCTCATTACACCAGAGAGTCTGTGCAGTAGCTCTTTGTCTCTTATGCTCATGTCCTCACCGGTTATGTTTTGGTCTGTGTAATATCTGTTTATTTTCATACTTATAGACAAATATAACACATAAAAAAAATAAAAGAAATAAAAAATAAAAGTGACAATAAAAGTTATCCACAGGTAAAGTTTATAAAGGACTTGTGTAAAAGACAAAAAGGATTATAATGTATTTATAGAGAAAAAGTAAGAGACACTCCTCCGATGGTTAATCGGCAAAACAAGCTCAAACAGACACTCGAAAAAGTTCTTTGGTTCCAGAACACAAGGTTCAAAAATAAGCACAGTAACTACAACAATTAGTAATTACAACAATTAAGCTTAAGGTAAGTCGTTTTCAGTTTAATTTTTTAAGGGTCATAAGTTTTAAGGTCCTAAAGTTTCTAGTTTCGGTGGGTAAGAGTTAGTATGGGTTTAATTAGTTAGTCGCTCTTTAATCAAGGTTCCACAATCAAATATGTAATAAAAGTATTATAAACTTAAACCCCTTGCGAGATTTGCTGTAGTGCAAATCATCAAATCCCGCAAGGGGTTTTCTTATGCCTAATTTATTTCTAAATAACCCCAAGTGTGCTATAATTTTTATATAAAACCAAAACAAATAATAATAAAAATATGTTAATACCAACAGTAATAGAAAAAACAAGTAATGGAGAAAGAGCTTATGATATATACTCTCGCCTACTAAAAGAGCGTATAATTTTTTTAGCTGACGAAATAAATCACCAGTCCGCTAGCATTGTGATGGCACAGCTACTATTTTTAGAGGCCGAAGATCCAAAAAAAGATATAACTATGTACGTCAATAGTCCCGGAGGACAAATACAGTCTGGAATGGCCATAATTGACACAATGCACCACATTAAGCCAGACGTAGCTACTATTTGCACTGGAATGTGTGCATCAATGGGTGCAATGATATTGTCACAAGGAGCAAAAGGAAAAAGGTTTATACTTCCAAACAGCGAGGTAATGATACATCAGCCATTGACAGGTGTTGAGGGTCAAGCTAGTGACATACAAATAACCGCAGCGCATATACAAAAGCTAAAGAAAAATCTTTATAATATGTTAGTCGAGGCTACCGGCAAAACTTATGCCGAAATAGAAAAAGATGGAGACAGAGATTATTGGATGAGTGCAGACGAAGCTAAGAAGTATGGAATAGTAGATAGCATAATAAAACCAAAGAGTAAATAAAAAATATATGATGAAAACTAATAGCGGCGCCTTCGGCGCCGCTATTAGTTTTCAGTGTCCTTAAGAAAATATATTCCTAGTTTGCACATCTAGAACCTTATCCCCTGTCTTATCAATTTTAAATTCTATATATTCTGTCGGGTTCGATACATATTTTTGTAATTCTTTTATAACCACATGATCACCACTAAGCATGTCACATAAAAAATCTTCTGGTTTTTCTAAATCAAACCAAGCGACATTAACGAATTCTTGGTTATCGGCTATCTCTATTTTCTTTATTCACAACAAAAAAATCTACATACTTGTCTCCATTAATTAAGTTTCCTATTTTTACAAAATCTTTTATATCAGCGCAGAAGCCAGACTCCTCTTCTAATTCTCTCTTTGCACACTCAAGAGTGGTTTCTTCTCTGTTTTTATCACTTAAAAACTCACACTTACCACCAAAACCATTCCTTATTCCTGGCATTTTCTTACTCGCCGCCTGCTTTCCAAGCAATACAAAGTTTTTTTGATTACCACCCTTCTCAACTTCTTTTAAAATTAAAAACACAACGCTCAGACTTTTCATATCTTAATTATACTACTAAAAATATTTCTGTCAATCTTGTATTGTAAAGCACCTTTATAATATAATGTATTCATAATTATAAAAATAATTATTTTCGAAAAAGTTATAAAAGTAATGCCAAGTAAAATTGGCGAAATAAAAAATATGAATAAAGTTGCATTAGCTGAAGAAATTAATAAAATCCTAAATACCACAAAGACTCAGTCAGAGCAGGTAGTAGAAGCTCTTTTCGACACAATCGTAAAGGCTCTTAAAAGAGGTGATGAGGTTTCTGTTGCAGGTTTTGGTAAGTTTATCAAAAAAGCAAAGCCAGCTCGTATGGCTCGTAACCCAAAGACTGGTGAGCAGGTAAAAGTAGCTGCATCAAATGCTGCTAAGTTTACAGTAGCTAAAGCTTTTAAAGAGGCTCTTAACTAGTTTTAAATAAAAAAAATGAAAAGGCGTCTGCAATAAATTGCATCGCCTTTTTGTTTTAAGTATTTAACTTTCCACGCGCCTCTTCTTTTGGTGTCAAAAGAAAACGTAAGTATTCGCCTTTACTCAAAATCATGACTCTTTTTATCGTATTAGAGTCAGAGCAAGAGAACTCACTAACTTTGTCCCCTTCTTCCCCTTCTTTTTTTTCTAAACATTTTTTATCAGAGAAAAAGTTTTTAACCTTCTTATCTTCGCTGAAAAGTGTACATACCTTGCCAAGGCAAGACAGTCTGTGTGGCTTACTAGTATTGATTGCCTTGTTACCTATATATTCTTGAACCAGATAAAATCTATCCAAAGAATCTGTTTTTTTATAAGACTCCTTAGCGCTAGCTTCTTTAGAAAAGAAGGAAAAGCAAATGCAAACCACTAAAGAAAGTAGCCAACCTAGTTTTTTTAACCAGCCAAACTTTCCTTCAAATAAGAAATGTTCGACAGAGTCTGCAAATGTTCCTGGGTGAAATTCATTATGAGAATTATTCATTAAAATCTCCTAAAATTTTTAAAAGTTGAGCCATACAGATTTGTGTAGCTGAAAGCATATAGTACAACAAAAACAAAAAACTTGCAAGTCTATTGTTTTTGTTGTATACTGTAAAAGTCAGAAGACTCGACCCTTCTCCTTAGGGTCACACTCAACTCGCAGTTGCCGTGTACAGAATGAGTTCTGATTTGAGACAAGTTTTGCATTTGCAAATCTTGTCTCTTTTTTTTGCAAAATAAAAACAAGTAATTATTTACTTGTTTTTATTTATGATTTTTCAAATCAGATATTAGTGCGGCGTAAGAGAATCGAACTCTTGTCTCCTGCTTGGAAGGCAGGCATTCTACCACTAAACCAACACCGCTAATAACTGTATCATACACTATTTTTGAAAATAATTCAAGATTAAAGTATTGATGATTTATTAACATCATAACAAAATAGATATGGCTCTTCAGCTTTCAAGTTACAGAACTTCACCTGCGAGACGAAGCCAAGTATCAAAAGTTACATCCTCCCCCCTTACTTTTTTATCTAGATTCATCTTCTCAAATAATTTATCCCAATCAAATATTTCCAAGTCATTAGAATTCTTGTTATTTTTTTTACTATATTCTTTTAAGTTAGAGATTAGAGTTTTTCTTTTGTGAGCTAAGCCAATTTTTACAAGCTCTAAATATTTTTTTTCCAAACACAAATATTTTGTATCTAACAAATTTTCTTTCTTTAAATTAATTTTTATTACTGCGCTATCTATTTTAGGGGCCGGGGTAAAGCTTCCCTTGCTAACTATTTTTATAATCTCCACATCAGCATAATACTCTGTACACAGTGATAATATGCTACCCTTACCACCCTTATTCACCATTCTTTGCGCTACTTCTTTTTGCACCATGAGTATCATTATGCCTGGCTTTATCTTTTCTTCTAAAAACTTTTCTATGATTGCCCCTGTTATATAGTAAGGTATATTTGCTATGATTTTATATTCAAAGTTATTTATTTTATTTTTTGTAAAATATTCATCACTACCCCACTTTAAAATATCAGCTTCTACTATTTCTATTTCCTTTACTTCTTGTTCGCCTTCTGTTTTTTCGCTGCTCGCTTCGCTCGCAGCATCACTCTCTTCAAAATTATCTGCACCCTCCTCCCCTATCTTAAACTTTTTATTTAAAATATTTATAAGCCTATGATCCTTTTCTATACAAAATATTTTAGCACCCTCCCCTCTACCTGCTTCTTTTAACAAGTATTCTGTTAGTGCCCCATCGCCTGGCCCTATTTCTAAGATAAGATCCCCTGCTTTAATATCTGCGCTCTTCGCTATTAATTCTAATATCCCTCTATTATTTAAAAAGTTTTGCCCTAAAGATTTTTTTGTCTGGAATTTGTTTTCATTTTTAAATGCCCCAGAATTTATTTTCTCAGACACTTTCCTTTTGTGAGCCATTAATCTACTTTCTTTCATGATTATCTTTATCTTATTCAGTATAATAACACAAAAAATTAAAACTTGCTACACCTATTTTTTTGTGTTACTATGAGAAAGTAAGTTAATTGGGCACTCACCACCACTCAACCGAACACTTCATATCTACCCAATTCTTCTTTTGGAGTGTAGCCACCTAATATTTTCATAATTCTATTATTTAATCTACC
>JAYTMX010000015.1:0-25424 GCA_043728155.1 bacterium | reverse complement strand
TCTCTTTTTCAAATGCAAGCTTTAAATACAAAATTAAAAATAACCAAAAGTATATATAATAATATTTATTTTACTATAGACAACATTACAAATGAAGTTAAGCAAGGTTCCAATTTTGAAAGTAAGAATTATAACCCAAGTACTCCAACTGATTGTAATAATATTGCTGGGGATAATAGCTGCGTCGCTTTTGATTATCTTAATATAGAGAGTTCTAATAACAGTGAGAGAAGGGGTTATTATCTGGACGCTTCTAATGGAGCCATAAAAAAATATACAGGAACTGGGTCTCCAACAAGCATAACTTCAGAAGATATAAACATAGAAACTTTAAAGTTTATTTTAGAAGGTAATGATACTTACTCTGGAGCTTCTGGAACTGGTGACTCGAGGCAGCCATCTATAAAAGTTATAATAAAAGGTCAAACTAAAAAAGAACCAAAAATACCATTTTTTATTGAGACTTTTATATCGCAAAGATCACTTACTAATTAATAAAAAAATATAAAGATATGAAAACAAATTTCTTAAAATTAAATAAAGCAAAAAAAATCAGAGGCATAGCCATGGTTGAGTCCTTGATGGCGATTACAATTGTAATTATATCTATTATGGGGCCAATAGCTATATCACTTAATGCTGCAAAATACGCAAAGTATGGATTATATAAAGTAACAGCTAGCAATCTCGCTAATGAGCAGATAGAGATGGTAGTTAATTACAAAAAATCATTAGATATATATTGTTTTAATAATCCTAGTTATGTTAGCTCCAATAATATTAGCTGTAATGAAGATGGTTTTAATATTTTTGTAGAATCACTTACAAATCCAGCCAGTATCAGTTGCCCACTTAAAACTGACGGCAGAGACGCTTGTTATTTTGATGATACTAGTTTTTATTATCTTGTAAATTCTGTACCATCTTTGTTAACTCCTCAAAAGTCTAGCTGTAAGATAATGATTCAGATTAACGATATTGCAAAATGTGACAATGGAGGAAGTTTTATTGCAGGAGAAAAAAGTATTTTCACCAGAAAGTTATATATAGATAATATAGATACAATGAGGGATACCACTAATTCACTTACTAACACTACTCTTAGACTTATTTCTGTTGTATGTATTAATAATGATGCCTGCACCCCAGGAGATAAAAGGGCAATCACTGTTATCAGTTACATATATAGATAATATAAAAATAATATGAAAACAAATTTTTTAAAATTAAATAAAATAAAATTAATATCAGGCCCTAATCTAAATATAAAAGTCAGAGGCTTTACTATGGGACTAGCTCTTGTTATTGTTGCTTCGATGTTACTTATATCAGTTTCTATCAGTACTATTTTAATACGTGATCTTAAAAATTCTGCCGCCAATGAAAAAAGTGTTATCGCTTATGACCTTGCTGAGTCAGCCCTTGAGTGTATTATTAGTTATGAAAATAATATGAGATATTTTGATACGCTTGGTAATAATATTACTGGATTATTCCCTGTTACTTTGAATTATAGAAATACTTCAGATCCTTATGCCACAACAGAATTACCAAAAGCTGAGGGATTCAGTGGTGCGAAAGATGGCTATGCTTACAAAAATTATGTAGTTGGTGGTAACGATAATAAATTCTTCACAAAAAAAGATATAAGATGTTTTGGTAATGAGGTACTAACCAATATTAATCCAAGCTTAATACCTACTGATGACAAGGTATATACAACTATACTACCAGCAACTTCTGATGCTCCAAGTGGATATTATTCAGCAACACCTGCTTCAAATGGAGTTGTAACTAGTGTAAAAATTAAAACAGATGTTAACTATGACGTATTAGAAAATGCGACAACTCAAAAGTTATTTTCAGAATATTTACAAAATTCTTGTGTCGACATTAATATTTATGCCGCGCCAGAAGGGTCTACTTATAAAAAATTAATCTCGGCTGAGGCCTCTGTTCCATGTACTGGTAAAAATCTAACTAAAAGAGTTTTAGTTAGATACATACAATAATATCCAAAATACGTTTATTTTGTTATAATATAGGATATGAAAGATGTAGAAAGTAGAATAGAAAAGTTAAGATATGAATTAGAAGAGCATAGAGTAGCTTATCACGTTAATGATAAGCCTAAAATTAGTGATGAAGTATATGACTCACTGATGACTGAGCTGGTAAGTTTAGAAAATAAGTATCCAGAATATAAAAGTGAGACTAGTCCAAGTGTGAGGATTGGAGGTCATGTACTTGATAAATTTGTAAAAGTAAAACACGATTTTAGACAATGGAGTTTTGATAATGTATTTAATTATCAAGAGTTAAAAGACTGGAATGATAGGAATGAAAAGATAATATTAAAATTAGAAAAAATATATAATCCAAGTTATATGTGCGAGATGAAAATTGACGGCTTAAAAGTAATACTTAATTATGAGGAGGGGATATTAGTAAAAGCTGCAACTCGTGGTGACGGGGAAGTTGGTGAAGACATAACAGAAAATGTAAAAACAATTAAAACCATACCACTAACACTAAAAGAGAAAATAAATATCACAGTAATTGGAGAAGCCTGGATTAAAAAAAGCGATTTAGATAAAATAAATAAAATACAAAAAGAAAATAATCTTTTTGAGTATGCGAATACTAGAAACTTAGCAGCGGGAACTTTACGTCAATTAGATACAAAAGTAGTAGCAACTAGAAGACTTCAGTTTTTTGCTTATGATTTAGATTTTAACTTAAATAATATAGAATTTAGCTTAGAAGAAAAAGAAATTTTTAAAAAAATAAATACACAAGAATCCGAGCTTAATTTTTTAGAAGATAATGGATTTTTAGTAAACCAAAACAGAAAACTGTGTTTTAATTTAAAAGAAATACAAGATTTTTATGAAAAAAATATCAAATCAAAAGATAGTCATGAGTATGGAATAGACGGTATGGTTATAAAAATAAATGAAAAAGATATTTGGGACAGTCTTGGATACACTGCAAAGTCACCGCGTGCTGGTATTGCTTATAAGTTTCCTGCAGAAAAAGTTATAACAATAGTAATGAGTGTTACTTTTCAAGTGGGGCGTACTGGTACTATTACGCCAGTTGCTAATTTAAAACCTGTGCTAGTTGCTGGATCTGTCGTTGCCCGTGCCACATTACATAATAAGGACGAGATAGACAGATTAGGTATTATGACAGGTGATACAGTTGTCTTACAAAAAGCAGGTGACGTAATACCAGAAATAACAGAAGTTATAATTAATCTAAGAGGCAAAAATGCACAAGAAATAAAATATCCATTATTGTGTCCATCATGTAATACTAAGTTAATAAAGAGAGTTATAGGAACAGAAGGTAAAACAAAGATAAAAAAGTTAGTAGAAAGTGTAGGACTCTTTTGTGATAATAGTGAATGTCAGGCAAAGCATCTTGAAAATCTTATACACTTTGTATCTAAAAAAGCATTTAACATAGATGATATGGGTGAAAAGACGGTAGAGGAATTTGTGAGTCTTGGCTTAGTTAAAAATTATTCTAATATTTATGAGTTAAAAATATCAGATATAGAAAATCTGGAAGGTTTTGGTAAAAAGAGTGCCGAAAATATTATTGTTTCTATAGAAAAAAGTAAAGTAATTAATCTTAATAATTTTATATATTCTCTTGGGATACTTGGCATCGGTGAGACATCAGCAAAAGATATTGCTAAGAATTTTAAAGACTTAAATGAAATACAAAATGCTAGTATAGAGGATTTCTTAAATATAAAAAATATAGGTGAAGTAATGGCTAAAAATATATTTGAATATTTTAGAATTAATAAAAATATTATTAATCTAGAGAAATTATTAAAATATATTACTATTAAAAATAATTTATATATAAATAAAAACGACCTAGAAAATAATAAAAGCTTAGAAAGTAAAAAGTTATTTGGTAAGACTTTTGTTATCACGGGTAGCTTTACTAATTCGCGTGATTATTATAAAAATATAATAGAAGATCTTGGCGGGAATGTTAGCAGCGCAGTATCTAGTAAAACAAGTTTTTTACTTTGCGGTACTGATGCTGGATCAAAACTAGAAAACGCAGAAAAGCTTAATATAAAAATCCTAAATGAGCAAGATTTTTTAAATATGTTATAATAAAATAAATAAAAAATATTATGAGTAAAATAGAAATAACAGAAGAGACAATCAAGTACTTAGAAGGCCTTGCTAAAGTAAAAATCCCAGCTGGGCAAGTTGAAAAATATCAAAAAGAAATATCAGATATTTTAGGCTATATACAAGAGATACAAACTTTAGACCTCAGTGACTACACTGACACAAAAGAATCTCATGTTAATAATTTTAGAGAAGATATTATTAATCAAGATGACACGCATATACTTCGTGCACTAGGCAATGCACCAGATAAGATAGGAAATTTATTTAAAGTGTCACAGGTAATAAAGCAATAAAATATAAAGTAAATATATAACAAAAATATGAAATCAAAAATATTAGAAATACATCAAAACTTAATAGATAAAAAAACTACAGTAAGAGAAGTGGTAGATTTTTACCTGAATAACATAAAAGAAAATGAACCCAAAATAAACTCATTACTGGGTGTATACGATGACGCATTTATATCAGAGCAAATAAAAAAAGCTGAAGGATTATTTGTTTCGGGCAAGTTCACAAAAATGACCGGAGTACCAATAATTATAAAAGATAATCTTTGTGTAAAAGGTCAAATAACTAGTGCAGGGTCTAAGATGTTAGAAAATTATGTAGCGACATATAACAGTACAATAGTACAAAAATTAATTGACGCTGGAGCCATACTAATTGGCCGTGCTAATATGGATGAATTCGCAATGGGTGGTAGTACAGAAAATAGTGCTTACAAAAATACTATGAATCCGCTTGACGTATCTCGCGTTCCTGGGGGATCATCGGGCGGCTCAGCTGCAGTTGTTGCTTATGGTGGAGTGCCAGTGTCTATAGGTACAGACACTGGAGGCAGTATACGTCAGCCGGCGAGCTTTTGCGGGGTGGCAGGACTAAAGCCAACGTACGGCGATGTATCACGCTTTGGACTAATTGCTATGGGATCTTCGCTTGATGTCGTAGGTCCAATGGCAAAGTCAGTAGAAGATATAGAGATAGTCTATAATATAATAAACGGAAAAGATATTCATGATGCGACAACCTTAGAAGAATCTGAAAAAGAAAATATCAGAAATAAAGATAAAGAACAAAAAGAATCTGTTAGAAAAGTAATAGGTATTCCAAGATCCTTTATTGATGGTGATGGAGTGGATATAAAAGTGAGAGAGAATTTTTATGAGACAATTGAAAAATTAAAATTAAAAGGTTATAAGACAAAAGATGTAGAAATTAAAAATATAGAAAAAGCATTGTCAGTATATTACATATTAATGTTCGCAGAAGTTAGTTCTAACCTTGCTCGTTTTGACGGGGTACGCTATGGTAAAAGTGTAGTTGCTGGAACTCCAAATGAAAATATGATAGAGAGTAGAAGTTCTGGCCTCGGTACCGAGCCAATCAGAAGATCATTACTTGGTACTTATGTATTATCGAGTGGTTACTATGATGCATATTATTATAAAGCAGTACAAGCTAGAAATCAGCTTAAAAAAGAATTTGAAAAAGTATTCACTGACGTTACTTTTGTAGCGACACCAACTTCACCTATTTTACCCTGGAAATTTGGAGAAAAATCAGATCCACTTTCTGCATACATGGCGGATATATTTACAGTACCCGCTAATATTGTTGGAATTCCTGGAATATCTATCCCATCAGGTAAAACAGAAGAAGGGCTTAGCTTTGGAATCCAATTCTTGGCTAACTCATATGCCGAGTGTGAACTACTTAGTGTCGGAAAGGAGTTAGAACTGCTATAATAAGAGAGTGAATTTTGAAGATTTAAAAAAAGATTTTAATCAAGAGGCTAATAAAGTTTTAGCTAATTTTGGTATTAGCTTTAAAAAAGATTCTGATAATGATGGTATAACAGATACGAAAGACTCTGGTCCAAAAGATTTTAATAATTTTACAAAAGAAGAGCAAAAAGAATTATTTGGAAGTAATTATAATTTTACTGATAAAGTTCGTGATGTATTTGGTCTCGGCCCAACAGATTCTGACAGTGATGGTGTCCCTGATTCCTATGAAGTGATTAATAGCATGAATACAAAAGATTCAGATAGTGATCATGATGGTATATATGACGGAGAGGAAATAATAAAAGGGTTAGATGCTATTAATGCGGACCAAGATAAAGATGGAGTATTAGATGGTCGTGATGCATACCCTAAAGATATAGACAGAAGTGTGCTTGAAAATGACAAAGACACTGATGGTGATGGAGTTGGAGATAGGTTCGAGGCGTATATAAAAACTAATCTATATGTAAAAGATACTGACAGTGATGGATTGTCGGACGCAGTAGATGAGAATCCAACCCTTAGTTATAAAATATCTAAAAATACAAATTCACAAAGCGTTGTTGGTGACTTAACATTTGGTATACAAAATAATTTTCTAAGTTTTTTTGCAGACATGTTGTATATATTAATATTTGTAGCATCAATATTTTTTATTTATGTATTTAGAAAGTGGTTCAGTCAGATGACTCACGACATAGAACATTATTATCATATGTTCCATAATGCTTATGGTTTTAAGCATGATACAAGTCATGGACATGGTACTACTCATCATGAAAGTTTTAAAGATATAAAGAATAATGTAAAAAAAGATACTAGTATTAATTCTTATCAAGTCAAAGAAATAAATCACTCGAATAAAGTAGAAGAAAGTAATGTAGAGAATAGCTTTAATCATGTTATTTCTGAAGATAAAAAAAGATGGGATGTAATAGAAAGGTATATGAGTGATAATATGCCAGACATGTGGAAGCTGGGAATAATTGAAGCGGATAATATGTTAGATCAAGCTCTTAAAAATATAGGCTATATGGGAACAAGTATGGGGGACAGATTAAAGTCAGCCAATTTTAAAAGTATAGATTTAGCCTGGGAGGCACATAAAGTAAGGAATAATATAGCTCACGCTGGAGTTAATTTTGAGCTAACAGAAAGAGAAGCAAGAAAGGCCTTTGTTATGTATGAGACAGTATTAAAAGATTTGAAAGTTATTTAATTTTGTGGTATAATATAAATTAATTAGATTGCTCTTGAAAAAAGCTTTCTAAAAAATATAGCGGAATAGAGTAAGGAGAAGTAACTCAAGGAAGTTGATAGTCTCATAACCTCGAGGTCATGCAAATAATATAGCGGAATAGAGTAGAGGTAACTCACGAGGCTCATAACCTCGGGACACTGGTTCGATTCCAGTTTCCGCAACAAGGATAGGTTAGGGGCCGCGCTTCGCGCGGCCCCTCCACCTTATGTCGGTGTAGCTCAGTTGGTTAGAGCATAGCATTCATAAAGCTAAGGTCGGTGGTTCGATCCCACCCATCGACACAATGAAAAATATTATTGTAATTTACCACAAGAATTGTAAAGATGGTATTGCTAGTGCTTGGGTAGCACACAAATATTTTAATGACAAAGCAGAATACATCGCTAGCGATGATTTTAATGTTTTACCAGACTATGTTACCAGTCATTTAGATATAAAAAACACAGAGATTTATATTGTAGATTTTTCTTTTTCAAAAGAAATATTATTAGATCTTGAGTCAAAATGTAAAAAGTTAGTTATACTAGATCATCATGTTGGAGCCAAGGAGGCTATAGAAAGTGTAAAAGAGCATATGTATGGCACAAAAGATTCTGGTTGCATGTTAGCATGGAAATATTTTTATCCAAATGAAAATATCCCACTCGCTATTCAGTATGTATCTGATTCTGATACATGGACACATGAGATGCCAGATTATGAAAATATTAATTCTTACATCTATAGATCAGAAAACGAACTCACTATTGAGGCATTTAATAATTTAGTTTTAGAAATGGAAGATAAAAATAAATTTGAAGAAATAAAGAAGATTGGAACAATATTAAGAGAAGCCTATATTTCTAATGTAGATATATATATTAAAAAAGCAGAGCTAATTAATTTTGATGGGTATCAAGTCTATTCAGTTAATGCTCCGTCAGAAATCAGAAGTGAGCTAGGTCATGAACTTGCAATTAAAACTAATTCCTTTTCTGTTATCTATTATTATCTTGACGGTAAATGGAAAGTTAGTCTGAGGTCCGTAAAGGATTTTGATGTATCGATAATTGCGAAGAATCATGGTGGCGGCGGACATAAAAACGCTGCAGCTTTTACTTTAAGTTCTGAAAATCCAATAGTGAGTTTATTAAAAATAGTAAATATTTAATTTTTAATATTTCAAAATTAATGCTATTATTAGAACAAGATAAATAATATATAAATAAAATTATGGCAAGCATAGACGAATTAAAATCAGAGAGACTTAAAAAAGTAGAAAACTTAAAAGAAGTGAGGCTCGAAGCCTATCCAAGCAAGTCAGAATATACGAAAACTATTTTTAAGTTCTTAGAAGATTTTAATATAGAAGATTCTACTCAAAATATTTTAGTGGGACGAGTGATGATGAGTAGAAGTTTTGGTAATTTAGCTTTTGCAAAGATATTTGACGGTACTGGATCTGTACAAGTTGTCTTTGAAAGAGAAAAGTCAGAGAAGTCAATTGATTATTTTGTTAATAATCTTGATAGTGGTGATTTTGTACAAGTGACTGGAACTAATTATATTACAAAAAAGGGTGAAAACTCATTACTGGTTTCTGATATAAAATTACTTACAAAAGCATTATTACCACTTCCTGACAAGCACGCAGGACTCGTAGATGAAGAGGAGAAAATGCGTAAGAGATATCTGGACTTGCTTTTAGATGAGAATAAAAGAGATCTCTTTTATAAAAAAGCAAAGTTCTGGAAAACAGTTCGTAATTTTCTTGATTCTAAAAACTTTTTAGAAGTAGAGACACCAACAATAGAAGTGACGACAGGCGGGGCAGAGGCGAGACCATTTAAAACTTTTCATAATGATTATGATATGGATGTATATATGCGTATTAGTGTGGGTGAGCTGTGGCAAAAGAGACTAATGGCTGCAGGATTCCCACGTACATACGAGATAGGGCGAGCATACAGAAATGAGGGCTCATCTCCAAATCATTTGCAAGAATTTACAAATTGTGAATTCTACATGGCCTATTCTAATTACAAAGATGGTATGGATATTACAAAAGAGTTATATAAAAAGATAGCGCTCGATGTTTTTGGTAAAACAGAATTCACACATAATGGGCTAACTTTTGACTTAGCTTCTGATTGGGGATATATAGACTATGCCGAAGAAATAAAAAACAGAACAGGAATAAATGTTTGGGTGGCAACAAGTGAAGAAATAAAATCTAAATTAAAAGAATTAAATGTAAAGTATGATGGGGAAAATAAAGAAAGACTACTCGATACTCTTTGGAAATATTGCAGAAAATCTATATCGGGCCCAGCATTTTTAATCAATCATCCAGCTATTACTTCGCCACTTGCAAAAAGAAGAGAAGAAAATCGAGACACCGTAGAAAAGTTCCAAATCATATTAGCTGGCGCCGAAGTTGGGAATGGCTATAGCGAGTTAAATGATCCAACATTACAAAGAAAGAATTTTGAAGAGCAGCAAAAACTATTAGAAGGTGGTGACGAGGAGGCGATGATGCCGGACTTTGATTTTGTTGAAATGTTAGAGCATGGCATGCCACCAACATGCGGTTTTGGTTTTGGCGACAGGCTATTTGCCTTTCTGGCTGGCCTTCCAATCCGCGAGACTCAGCTATTTCCACTTGTAAAGCCAATAGTAGATAATAAACAGAATTAAAATTCTCTGTAATTTTCTCCTTGCTTTTTTATTTATTTGTTGTATAATAAATTATTCAGAGTTATTCAAGGAGTTTTAATGGATAGATCACACATAAAGCCAGATATGGCTTTTAACTCTTCAAGGGTTAGAGCTAAATTCAACTTTTTTGATTTCTTTTGGAATATGTTTGTCAAGGGACATGCATACGACGTTAGGGACAGATTAGGTCTGACCACTGAAGATGACTTTTGTATTGGTAATTTACCAATCGGTAAGTATGAAATTATTGGGATAGACCCAGTCTGCTTAGCCAACGGAGACCTAGCCTTTAGGGTTGGACTTCTTAGGTATAAAAGTCCAAATCCAAATCTGACCTTGTATTATGCGAGGTACAGAGACCCTAGAATAAAGCCAAGAATTAGTGACCTTAAAAATCTTTCTTATTCCATTTCTATTGGAATGAAGTTCAAGGTTGCTTGTGAAAAAGACGGATTAAAGTGCATACTTCCTATTGAAAACTTTTCCGATGAAGAGGAAAAAATATTTTCTTTCAAATAAGAAAATACCTCATGCGAAAACAAAACCTGCAGCTTTTTGCTACAGTTTTTTTTATTTGCTTAATATTTTTATATTTGTTATTATTAATTTGTAAGATTAATTTATATTAAGGAGAATTTTTATGGAAACAAAACTAATTCAAAAACTAGACTCAGCACAAACCTGTATCATTATAGATTTTGATAAGACTATTACTCTTGGTAAGGTTGGTGGAGTGAACGTGCCAAGTATTATTTCTATACTTAGGAGTGAAGATCATCTAAGTCCAGAATACAGTGAATTAGCCAAAGCTCTTCATGCCAAATACCAACCAATAGAAGCAGATCACAGCCTACCTTTTGAAACGAGATACAAAGTGATGGAAAGCTGGTGGACTGAGCATCTAGATTTACTTATAAAATCAGGGTTAACTCTGAATCATGTAAAGTTAGCTTCAGAATCAAAACAAATTGTCATACGTTCCGGCTTTGCTGAGCTAGTAAAATATACAAGTGAAAATAACATACCACTTGTGATTTTTTCAGCTTCGGGTATTGGGTTTGAGTCTATAGAGTTCACTCTTAAGCGAGATGACTTATTAACTAGTAACATAACTATTATTTCTAATAGATTTATCTGGGATGAGAATGGTATTGCAGCGAATAGAGTATTACCCACAATACACAGCCTGGCCAAAACTGGAATAATACTAAAAAATACAGAAGCTTGGAATAAAATAAAAGATAAAAAGTGTTGCGTAGTTGTTGGTGACGCAATTCATGATTTATCTATGAGTGAAGGAATAGATTTTGAGAAAGTAATCTCTTTTGGAGTTTTAAATGAGGTGACTTTAGAAAATGTTGCTCTTTATGAATCAAAATTTACTCACGTTATTTTGGGAGATGAGAAAAATAATCAAAGCCTAATAAAAGTCTTGGAAGTTTTTGAGTAAAAAATCTTAAATTTTAATTCTGAAATGCGAAAACAAAACCTGCAGCTTTTTGCTACAGGTTTTTTATTTGCTTATTTTTTAGTTTATACTTTTTATATTCTCAAAAATAATCTTCGTTAACACGTTACATGCTCCTGACATAATACATAACAAAGGCGACACATGACATAAGGAATGTTCCCCAGGCGATATCAAGGAGACTGAGTTGTAATGACCAATTTTTTAGTGTCGCATAATTAGTAAAGTCATAAAATGCATACATAAAAAATCCAAGAGTTGCCCCCATGTACCAGGCTTGTAATCCAGAAGTTGAAGTACGTACTGCGAATATATAAGTCGCTACGAGTGCGAGTATATAAAATACTGCAGCACCAATATAATTAACTACCAGTGACCCATCTTTTATAGTTACTAGCGGTGCTAATTTTTCTAAGTAGAACTTTTTGGCAACATGTGCCAGCCACACATAATCAAGTGCTGAGAATGTTACTCCAGCTGCTAAGAATGATAATATTGTTTTCATAATTTAATTTTATTTACATATTAATTATAACATAAATACTCATTAGTAAATATTAAGAGTATTTAATTTGTATGATATAATATTAAAATGTTAATTATAAAAAATCTATACAAAGTATTATTAAGTTTTATATTTTTGGTTTCTATTATTTCTTTTTCCAGTGCGCAAGAGTTAAACTTAGAAAATTCTAGTGCCGAGATAATCACAGATCTGCCACATTATGTAAAAATAAAAGATTATGATGGGCTCAAAGTTAAGCTAGAAGATTATTCACTAGAAAAATCTAATTATTTTGACTGTGATATTTATCTTAAAAATGCTTGTGAAAAAAGTACTAGTACAACATTATCGGGAAATGATATAGATAAATTTAACTTGATTAATACAAAGTTTAACCAAAGCAATGATTGGGGTATAGGATTTTCTAAATTAGAAGTCGCGACAACAACGCTAGAGGCTAGTACTAGTTCACAAATTAATTCTACTAGCACTACTTTTGGGCTTTCTTATTTTATTAAAGAACATGATTCTATTAACAAGTACGAACCTTTTAATAAAATTATTTTAGAAAAAATACCAGGTAAGATACTATTGGCAGAGAATAAAACAGTAGTATTCATATATGAACACAGGATAGCGATGATATATGACATAAAATCTGGAGATAAGATAAAAGAGATAACCTTATTTGAGGAAAAGCTAGATGAGAAAGACTTTCTTAGTTATATATATTTTTCTAATATTTCAAGAAATGGCAAGTATTTATCTTGGTATATACCATTTAGTTCAAGTAGGGATTATATAACTTACGGATTCACAGAAATTTCTACTGGTAAAACTATTACAAGAAAAGAAAAAGTCGCTTTTGACAGAGTGGCAAGAAGTGGGAATATTTTTGATTTTTCTTATGATGAAAATTACGCTTATTTTATAAGTGCCAGCAGCAGTTTTAACACTTTATGGAAAATAGATTTAGTTAAAAGCTTTAAAGAAAATAAAGAAGTTTCTGAAAAGCTTTTTACAAAAGATTATATGATCACTAATTTTTTATTAGATGGAGATAATATATATTATGTAGCCAACAGGGAAGAGAGCACGCTTTTCTCACTTTATGTTTACAATATTAAAAATAATAAATTAAAAAAACTTAGCGACAAGCCAGTTTCTTATCTAGACAATATAAAATTGCATAGAGGAAAAATATTTTACGCATACTCTGTAAAAGATCTAGGGTTAAGTACTGCTTTTTATGATACATATATAAAGTCTAACTATTATTTTCCTATTACTATAAATAATAAATCTGGTATTGATATTAGTAAATACAATTATTTAAATAAAAGTTTAGATAATATAGTTTTAGGTAAGCCAGATGCTACCAGTTCAGAAAATTTATTAGTCTTTTTACACGGTGGCCCATATAATCAAATGTATGACGGATACCACATAACCCCAACTTATGGTAATTTTGACTGGATACTAGAAAGAGTCAGAAAATCAGGTTCTTATGTAGCAAAATTAGATTATCCTGGCAGTTTTGGTTACGGTACAAAGTATACAAATAGTCTTTTGGGTAATGTTGGAGATATAGACATAAAGTCAATGCGTAACTCGATAGACATAGTTAAAAAAGAAAATAAAGATATTAAAAATGTCTACTTACTTGGCATTAGTTATGGTGGATATATTGCAGTAAAAGATTATGCTGAAAATTACGATGACTACAAAGAAGTTTTTGCATTAGCCCCTGTAACTGATTGGAAGTCGGAATACGAGACTGGAGCTTATTCCTTTTTTAACTCTCACTTTGGAATATTTGGAACTTCAACTTCTACCACAACTGTGGAAATAAATTCTATTTATGAAAAAGCTGATTTACTAAAAAGTATTCCTGATCTACCAGCTACAACTACGCTCACTATCTATCAAGGCACAAAAGACTATTCTGTAGACTATAGAGAGACAATGGCATTTGATAAGTTAATGAAAAGTAACTCAAAAGCGTATACACTAAATATTTTAGAAGGGCAGCCACATGTTTTTAACAAGAGGTCTATTTGGACAAAAGTATGTTCTGATATATTATCAAAAATAAGTGATAAAAATACTAATTACTGTAAATTAAATTAATTTAAAAAATATGCAAAATATACAAAACCTTTTCTCTTTTCTACCCTTAGACTTCACCACCACTTACTTACCAGTAATAATCTCTCTTATTTTTATAGAAGTGTTATTATCTATTGATAATGCGCTCGTCAATGCGTCACTGGCCGAAGGGTTAACTAATGCAAAAGAGAGAAAGCTAGCAATCAGGATTGGTATACTTGGTGGCGCTGGACTTCGCTTGGTTGCATTATTTTTTGCGACGCTCATCCTACAAAATAAATGGATACTTATTATCGGTGGCCTATATCTTGTTTATTTAGCTTTTGATCACTTGTATCTAAAAAGAAACGAAAGCGAAGAAGATAATAAAAATAAAAAAGTTTATACCTTTTGGGGTGTTGTGGCTCAGATAATAGTTGCCGATATGATTTTTAGTATTGATAATGTTGTATCTGCTGTTGGACTTTCTCATAACTATTATATAGTAGTTACAGGAGTTTTAATTGGAATTATATCTATGCTTTTTGTAACTCAGATTATAAGTGGATTTATACATAAGCATCCAATATTTAAAAAAGCAGCCTATGTAATAGTTGGTATGATTGGGACTGTAATTTTACTTGAAAATATTTTTTCAGTTCACATTGGTGAGCTTAATAAATTTATAATAATCATGAGTATATTAATAACTACTTATGTTATCAGTCACAGGAGAAATAAGAAAAATATATTATAATTAATATATGAAAAACATATTAAAAGTAGGAGACCTAGCACCAGATTTTTTATTGTTAGATCAAAATGGAATCCAGCACACACTTGTTCAATATACAGCGCTTGGTAAAAAAGTTTTAATATATTTTTACCCAAAAGATGATACTCCAGGATGTACTACTGAGGCATGTAGTTTTCGTGATAATTATGCTGAGCTTGAAAAAAATGGCTTGGTAGTACTAGGAATAAGTAAAGATAGTATTAAGAGTCATAAAAAGTTTTCAGAAAAATATGATTTATCATTTCCATTACTTTCAGATGAGAGTACCGAGATGATAAAAAGTTATGATGCCTGGGCACCAAAGAAATTTATGGGGCGTGAATTTTTAGGAACTCTTAGGAAAAGTATACTAATAGGAAAAGATGGAAAAGTAGAAAAAATATACGAAGATGTAAAAGTAAAAGAGCATACACAAAATGTAATGAGTGACATTAAAAATTAATAAGTAAGTGTTATCTTATAAATAAAAAATCATGAAAGAGAATTATAAATTATATCCGACCATCACCGCATTATTTGTAGCAGTACTTATAATTTCTAATATTGCGAGTACGAAATTAACTCAATTAGGGTCTTTTGTATTAGATGCTGGGACCATACTCTTTCCCCTTAGTTATATTTTTGGTGACATATTAACCGAGGTATATGGATATGCAAAAGCAAGGCGTGTTATATGGACAGGATTTTTTTGTAGCATACTTGCGTCTGGTGTATTCTTCCTAGTTCAATATTTACCGAGTGCAAACGAGTGGGGCAATCAGGCTGCATATGAGTCTATACTTGGCCTTGTACCACGTATAGTACTTGCTAGTGTGGTCGCTTATTTGGTTGGGAGTTTTGTTAATTCATATATTATCTCAAAAGTAAAAATATATACAAAGGGTAAAAATATGTGGGCTAGATTTTTAGCTTCAACTATTGGTGGACAATTCTTTGATACTGGAATATTTGTTTTAATAGCTTTTGCAGGAACTGTTAGTAATTCTGTATTGCTTTCTATTATAATTTCAAATTACTTATTTAAAGTATTAGTAGAGATAGTATTTATGCCTTTGACTTACAAAGTAGTAAAGTATATAAAACATGTAGAAGGTTTAGATTATCTAGATATTAAAACTAACTTTACCCCGTTTAGATTAAAAGATTAACTTTGATTAAATAAATATTAAAGAGAAGAGTAAAAATCTAGTCAAGATTTTTCTTTATATTTATGATATAATATCTGGAATATGTCAAATAAGAAATTTAGTTTCGAAATAGAAAAGAAAAGTAGTGAGGCTAGCTTAGCAAGAGTTGGAGTGATACATACGCCTCATGGTGATATATTAACACCAGCTTTTATACCTGTCGGAACAAAAGCCACAGTAAAAGCGCTAAGCGTAGAAGATATCAAAAAAATAGGAGGTCAGGCAGTACTCGCTAATACTTATCACTTATATTTACAGCCTGGGAGTGAAATAGTTAAAGAACATGCCGGCTTTGCGCGCATGATGAACTGGACAGAGGAAGTTAAAAAAGAAAATGGAGAAATAGAAAAAAGAAACTTACCTACTGTAACTGATTCAGGAGGATTTCAAGTTTTTTCTCTTGGTGCTGCATTTGATACTGGGGTAAGTAAAATAGCAACCAGCGCGCAGCTAAGTGCAAAACAAAAACAAAGTACAGACTCAGAAGGAGTGGTTAAAATAAAATCAACCAAAAATCAAATGGCAAAGATTGATGAAGAGGGAGTAACTTTTAAATCATTTATTGATGGCTCGTATCACAGGTTCACCCCCGAGACCAGTATGCAAATACAACATGACCTCGGCGCTGATATATTTTTTGCTTTTGACGAGTGCACATCACCGCTTGCATCACGCGCATATCAGATCAGTGCCATGGACAGAACTCACAGATGGGCAAAGAGATGCATAGACGAGCATACAAGGCTTGGCGTTAGTAGTGCCACGGGTGAGCAGCAGGCTCTATTTGCAGTGGTGCAGGGCGGAGCATTTGAAGACCTTCGAAAAGAGAGTGCGAAAGTATTGGGAGAAATGAATGTGGACGGTGTAGAATTTGATGGATTTGGTATTGGTGGATCCTTTACAAAAGAGGACATGGGGAAAACTGTAAAATCAGCTACGGAAAACTTACCAGAGAATAAACCTCGTCACCTACTTGGTATCGGTGAGCCCATAGATTTCTTTTTGGGTATTGAGTACGGTATAGATACTTTTGACTGTGTCTCACCAACTAGAATAGCAAGACATGGACAAGTGCATGGTACAGATGGAAAAATAAATATAACTAACGCAAAATATAAAACAGACATGAGTAGAGTAACAGACGATATAAATTCGCCTGCTTACCCATATACAAAATCTTATCTATGTCATTTATTTCGTGCAGAAGAGATGCTTGCTGCGACTATTGCTAGCGCTCATAATTTATATTTTTTAATAAAATTAGTAGAAAATATAAGACAAAGTATATTAGATGATAAATTCTTTGAATACAAAAAAGAATTTTGTGAGAGGTACTATAAGGGAAAATATTAAAATTTTTTATTAATTAATTTAATAAAAGTAATATATTTAATGTTATAATAAAAAAGAATCAAAAATTAGACATGAAAATTATAAGCTGGAATATTGGTAATTTTATATATACAAAATACTTTCCCGGTAGAAAGCATTATTGTTTTCATGTACCTGATATGCAAAAAGTGTCCCAGATGATAAAAAAAGAAAATGCAGATATAGTTTTTTTACAAGAAATAATGAATGAAGATATTGATTTTATAATACAAAATTTTACAGAGTTTAGATATAATATGAAAATAAGATCAGATGACAGATTATCCAAGTCTATTTTCTTAAGTAAATACGAAATACAAGAAATACATCACACAAATAGCAATGACTATATAATAAATGGTATAACTTTTTTCCCGATACATCTTAATGCATTTTCACCAAAGAAAAGATATGAGCAAGCAAAGTTACTAGTGAAAGATTTGCCAAGTAAAAAAGGAGTAATACTCGGAGATACAAATTTCTGGATATTTAAAAATAATTTTATATCTGGTCGTGATAAAAAGTCTTATAATAAAATATTAGAACATCATATAGATATACTAAAAAAACTAGGGCATACATGTCGTATATTTTTAAGTTTAGATAAGATATTTATAACAAAAGATTTAAAACATTTTGATGAGAAAATAATTAGACATAAAATAAGTCAAATAGATCATTTTATGATAGTATCGAATATAGAAAATGAAAACAAAAATTAAATATTATATTATTACAGTTACATTTTCTATTTTAATTCTAGCTTTATTTTATGAGTATAACGTTAGAAACGAGAAACCAAGTTATATTTCTGATACCACAGACGTTAAAAGTGAAAATGTTAAAAAGTCAGAATTAAATGTTTTATTTATTGGAGATATTATGACTGATAGATATATTAGAAAACAAATAAATAAATATGAGAAAGAAGATAGTGTTTTAGGTATTGAGAATTTTGTAGGAAAGTATTTAAATAATTTATCAGAAATAAATAGTAAATATGATTATGTAGTAGCTAATCTAGAAGGTCCAGTAACAGAAAATAAAAGTAAGAGTCTAAATGATGATGGTACTTATGGAAAAGACCTAATTTTTACTTTTCCAACTAGTACCATAGAAATATTAAGTAAATTAAATATAAGAGTAGTTAGTCTAGCTAATAATCATACTGATAATTTTTATCATAAAGGTTATGAAGATACGAAAAGATTTTTAGAAAAAGAAAATATTAATTATTTTGGTAATCCTTACAATAATAATTTAGAAAAACTTTCAGAAATTATTTGTGAGAAAGATATCTGCATAGCGTATATTGGATATCATCAATTTACTACAAATAATTTATCAGAGATTGTAAGTAAAGAAATAAAAAGAATAAAAGAAAATAATTTAGAAATAGAAAAAAATAAAATAGCGAGTCAGAATAAATTTGTAGACTTTATAGTAGTGATGCCACACTGGGGCATAGAGTATGATACTATTTCAAATAGTAAGCAAAAAGAATATGCCAGGGACTGGATTGATTCTGGTGCCGACCTGGTGGTCGGCACCCATCCACATGTAATACAGGAGTCAGAGATTTACAAAAATAAATATATTTATTACTCGCTCGGTAACTATATTTTTGATCAATGGTTCACAAAAGATGTACAAAATGGATTAGGTCTTGATATTACTTTTAAAAAAGAATGCATAGAAAATAAAGATATAAAAAGTTTGAATAATAATATTTGTAAAAAAGAAATTATTTTGAATAAAGAATTAAAAGTCTTTATTGATAGAAATGGAGTGAAATATGATGTACTTTAAATTAAATGTTTTTAATTAACATAAAAACATAATTTATATGTTATAATATAAATATATAAATCAAATCATAAAAACATGGAAAATATACAAAAATTCGTTAGCCCAGTATCAGTAGCCATAATAATAGCATCTATCTTTGCTTCTATTGTAGGTTATAAATATGTTAATACTTTAGAAAAAGAAAATGTTTCCAGTACGTACAACAAAGACGAGAATACATTATCAGTAAAAGGTAAAGCTGAAAAGACAGTGAATCTTGATACTGTTTGGGCCACATTTGAAGTCGCTTCTGTTAATCTTGAAGGTAAAAACTTAACAAAAGAAAATAGAGACGCTTACGATAAAAAATTAGCTGAGATAACTGATAAGCTAAAATCTTTTGGACTTGATGCAAAAGAAACAGTAATAGAAATTACTGATGCTACAGACTATACTGTTGAAGAGACTGATATAAAGCCAGCTGTTACAAAACCAGTTTATAAAAAAACAGTAGAATTGCCAACTGTCGCTGCAGATGCTGTAGATTCTGAATATAATTATTCTAACTCATATGAAGATTATGGTTATGAATCATCTTATAATTCAGATACAACAAAAGATAAAAAAGTATTTTCAGTAATATTCTCAGCACCAGTTACAAAATTAACAAAAGATCAAATAGAAACTGCCTTAAAAGAATTAAATGCTACAAAAGTAGATATATATAATTCTTTAAGCAGAAAAGGTTACGATGACTTGAATAATGAATTAGTAGAAAAAGCAATTAATAGTGCAGTAGAAAAAGCAGAAGGAATAGCTGCTGCATTTAGTAAAAAAGCTGTACCTCAAAATAATTACTATTCTGAGTATGACATGAGTGCCTCAACTGTTAATGCTACTAGTATTAAGTATTATGTAGATAATAGTTACAGTTTTAGATTAGAATAATTCTAAGAATTATAATAAAAAATACTTAAGAAATTAAGTATTTTTTATTTTTATTATTAATGTTATAATAATTATAATAAATATATGCAACAAGACCCAAACAATATAGAAGAGGCTCCAAAACCAGAGTTAACTTTACAAGAAAGAAAGGAAAGATGTGTCGAACTTTTTAAAACTTTAAATGAAGAGGATATGAAAAGATTAGACCAGGCACTTAATCTAGCGGGAGCACCTGCAGTAGATAATTTTCATATATCCATAGAGTTGGAGGAAGATGGTAAAAAGTTAGACACACTTAGAACTCTTTTGGCAAGATATAAAATATCTAAAACTTTACCAGGTGTTGAAGCGCTTGAAGATGGTAAGAAAGCTCTAAAAGATATTGTTAACTTATTTTAGTTTTTAATTAATTATGTACGTAAAAAATAAATTTAATTTAAAAGGATTCGTACCAGCTGGAGATCAGCCAAAGGCTATTGCTGCGCTCGTTAAAAATATTAATGAGAATAAACAAAAAACGACTTTACTTGGTGCAACAGGTACTGGTAAGACTTTTACAGTGGCAAATGTTATACAACAAATACAAAAACCAACCCTAGTTATCGCTCATAATAAGACGCTCGCGGCCCAATTGGCCCAAGAGTTCAGGGAATTCTTTCCAGATGCTGCTGTACATTACTTTGTATCATATTACGATTATTATCAGCCTGAGGCGTATATGCCGACAACTGATACATATATTGAAAAGGATGCCAGTATTAATGAGGAGATAGATAGACTAAGGCATGCCAGTACTCAGGCATTATTAACTCGTAGCGACGTGATTATCTGCGCCAGTGTGAGTTGTATTTACGGACTAGGAAGCCCAAAAGAATATGAAAGAGTTAATATTAGATTGCAAATAGGAGACGCAACAACTAAGACTGAACTAATGCAAAAGTTCATCGCTATATATTATGAGCGCACCAATGCTGATTTATCCCCTGGAACATTCCGCGCAGTTGGAAATAGAATAGACGTGATGCCAATATCTGAGACCAATATGTTGCAAATAGAATTTGCTGATAATAAAATAAGCAGACTTAGTGTTACTGATCCAGTTTCTATGCGTGAGATAAAAATAGTTAATGATTACTTTATTTTCCCAGCTAAGCATTTTATCAGTGATGAAAAGACTAGGGAGCGCGCAGTAGAGGATATAAAACATGAACTAAGTGAAAGATTAAAAGAATTTGACGCAGATAAAAAAATATTAGAAGCAGATAGATTAAAGAGAAGAACAACTTACGATGTTTCCATGATAAAAGAAGTTGGCTTTTGTCAAGGAATAGAAAATTATTCTAGAATCTTGTCAGGTAAAATGCCAGGCGAAGCACCAGAAACACTAATGTCATATTTCCCACACGACGCAAACGGTAAGCCAGAATTTTTAACTGTAATAGACGAATCACACGTAACATTACCTCAGCTAAATGCCATGTACGCTGGCGATCAAAGCAGAAAGCAAACTTTGGTTGATTTTGGTTTTCGCTTACCAAGTGCAAAAGATAATAGGCCTCTTAAATATGCAGAATTCGAAACTCGTGCCGGACAGACAATATACGTCAGTGCCACTCCAGGAAAATATGAAAGAGAATTTGGGGGAGAAATAGTAGAACAAATAATTAGGCCAACAGGATTAATAGACCCAGTGCTCGAAATGCGTCCAATACGTGAGATAAAAAAAATAGATACCAAAGATAAGAAAAAAGATTATCCAGGTCAAGTGCATGACTTTATAAGTGAATGTGAAAAAGAAATTAAAAAAGGTGGCAGGGTACTCGCAACAACATTAACTAAAAAAATGGCCGAGTCACTATCAGAATACTTAACTGGAAAAGGATTAAAAGCAAAATACGTTCACAGTGACGTCCTAACTATGGAGCGTATCGAAATATTAACTGCACTCCGTAAGGGGGAATTTGACGTACTTGTCGGTGTTAACTTACTTCGTGAGGGGTTAGACCTTCCCGAGGTGACACTGATTGGAATACTAGATGCTGACAAAGAAGGTTTCCTTCGTAGTGATACGAGCCTAATACAGACTATTGGTCGTGCTGCTCGTAATGTTAATGGCCGGGTTATTTTGTATGCTGATAATATAACAGGTAGTATGGAGAGGGCAATGGCTGAAACTGAAAGAAGAAGAAAGATACAGCAAGATTACAACACCTTACACAACATAACCCCAGAAACTATTAAAAAGAAAATTCATGATATAACTGATGACCTTAAAAAAGATAGGGCAAAGTTAATTAATGATGATTTAGAAAAGGATAAAAAGATATTTGCTAAAAATCCAAATAAGTTAATCACGCTCAAAGAAAAACAAATGAAAGAAGCGGTAAAATCACTCGACTTTGAGACGGCGGCAATATTACGTGACGAGATTAAGTTCCTGAAAGACAAACACGCAGAGGAAAAAGCTTAGTTTGATTCCATTTTAGATTTATGTTAGTATTCAAACATAGTAACTATTTTGTTACGTTGTATTTTTTAGGAGACTCATTATGAGTACTACAAACTTAGTCCAAAAATCATTGCAAACATTTTTTGTTTTGGTAAAACCGGATGGAGTAGATAGTGTTGGAAAAATAAGGCAAATGTTTTTAGATGCTTTTTTAAAAGGAAAAGAACAAGCTAACATAGAGTTTTTTGAAGAAATTACCCCAGCAATAATTAAGGGTGTGGGTAAGTTTACGAAAGATATGATTCTGGCTCATTATGCAAAACCAGACCCTTGGCTAATCAAGTATGGCAAGAAAATTATTTCTGCCAGAACAGGGGTTGATATTGAGTCTATTTCTGAGGAATTAGGACTAGAGGAGGGTAAGAAAATACCCGATGCTTTGGCTGATTACATGTGTAGTGGCTCAATGTGGGCATTTGTGTTTCAAAGTAATGCTGAAAATACTTTTGATATTGCACGCACTGTTTTGGGGGATGTTGATCCATCAAAGGCTAGTCCAGACAGCATACGCGGTAAATACTCAAAAGATTCTTTCCGTTTAGCTTGGACTGACCCATTAGGCGCACGTGCGATTCATAACGTATGTCATTGTAGTGATAGTCAAGAAGAGGCTGAGCGAGAGATAAGATTGTTTCTGGGTGACTTGGAAGCGGGTAAATATTTCCAACATTTAGAATAAAAGATTTTCAAATTAATAGCCAATGCGTAAGTGTTGGCTATTTTTATTTTTAATATTTTTAGAATATTTTTTAATACAAAAATATGCTTTGTCAATATACTAACTAAGTCAAATTATTGCTATAATATATATTAGATCAGCCATAGTAATCTGATCGTGCGCGCGCACTAAAACATATGTCAAATCATAACAATAATCACAACAATAATAATCAAAACAATAAAAATCTACTTGAAAAAACAAGTAGATTCGATAAAAAAAGTATCAAGATGTACGCCTCACTTGCATTATATGCAGTGCTTGGTCTTGCTCTTGGCTTTGCTATTGCAAAGGGTGGTATGTATCTTTATAATAAATCAAAATTAGCAAAAAGTGCAGTAAAAGAAATCTCTTTAGGTGCAAAAACAGAAACAGTAAAATATACTGGACAAGTAATGAGTATTTTTGAAGGAGAAAATAAAGCAGAAGTTAGTTTTGATCATGATAAATCTTTGAAGATAACTCAAGGGGAAGGAAATAAATCAAAATACTTTTACGTAACTAATGCTAGTGGCACATCTGTTGCAACAGTGTACATGAGTTACGAAGGTGGACGTGGATACGATGCTGCTGAGTACGTAAAAGAAGTTTTACTAAAAGCTGTACCATCTGCAAAGTCAGAAGCTGCAATGGCCAGTAGTTCTAGTGCATGGTTAAAAGTATCTTCTACTAATTCAGTATGGCATGTTAAAAGTTCTGAGAATAAGCAATGGATTACTCTTATAGAAAATACAAAAGCTAATTCTGACGCAGTAAAATCAATACTTGATACTATTGTTGTTAAATAATAAATATAAATATTTTATTTATATAAAAAATTAATTATAAAAACTAAAAACACTTCGTAAGAAGTGTTTTTGTTTTATTAATTTTTATCTTGATATCCAGAGTTATTTAAAAAAGTTATAAAATCTAGTGCAGGCATTTTATTTTTCTCTATATTTACATACTTCAGTGTAGTATAAAAGAATTCACTAGAATCTTCTTCTTCTACAAATTCTACGTATCCATTTAATACACCAGTAACTATAAGTCTTTTTTTAGTAAAATTATTTCTATAAATAGCCCCAGCTTGGAATGCCTCAATTCTGTCTTCTGGTAAAATAACAGAGCTAAATATATTTTTTATTTGTTGTATCATATATATGATTATAGCAATTGTGTAGAATAAAGCAAATAGTTTAGTCATATTTTCATATTGTTATTTCTCTATTTTTGTTGTATAATATATACGAATAAAACCAAAGCAAAATATACAGAATATGGCTAAAAATGAAAACAAATCAAATAATCATGGATCAGATAAGATAATAGTCAGGGGAGCTAGAACTCATAACCTTAAAAATATTACTGTCGAGATGCCACGTAATAAGATGATAGTTATGACTGGTCTTTCTGGTTCTGGTAAATCTAGCCTTGCTTTTGATACTATTTTTGCTGAGGGGCAAAGAAGATATGTAGAATCTCTTAGCGCATATGCAAGGCAGTTTTTAAATCAAATGCAAAAGCCTGACGTAGATGAGATAGTTGGCCTATCTCCAGCTATTTCTATTGATCAAAAATCAGCAGGCAGGAATCCTCGCTCAACAGTTGCAACCATCACTGAGATATATGATTACTTGCGCGTTTTGTATGCGAGAGTGGGTAAGCCGTACTGTATAGACTGTGGAAGTAAAATACAAAGACTAAGTAATGAAGAGATAATTAATTTTGTATTAGAGAAAATTAAAAAAGTAAAATATCAAGATATAAAAAGTAGTGTCATGGGTGTTGAGTTTTCACATAAAAATATTATGGTATTATCACCTATTGTTCGTGGTAGAAAGGGAGAACATTATCAGATGCTCTATGATTTTTTAGGTAAAGGTTATACAGAAATTATAATAGACGGAGAAAGAAAAAGTCTAAGAGAGAGAATAGAAATGGATAAAAATAAAAAGCACGAGATATCACTTATTGTAGACGAGATCACAATAGATGAGTTCAAGTTAAAAGAAAGTCAAAAAGATGCCATGATGAGACTAAGCGAAGCTGTCGAGCGTGCCATAACTGAAAGTGATGGGCTAGTAGAATTTGATGTCCTTGGCGAGAAAAATATTATGAGTAGTAAGTTCGCCTGCGCTAATTGTGGA
>JAYTMX010000014.1:0-29237 GCA_043728155.1 bacterium | reverse complement strand
TTTAGCTGCTGATTTTTTTGCTACTGCCATAGTAATTATATAGATTTAAAACTTATGAGAGTGGGTGACTGATTGACCAAGATCATCTATCACTCTCTAATTAGTATTATTGCATGTATAAAATATCTTGCAATAGGCAAGTAGTATTTTCTCTGTGGATAACTCAAAATTTTAACAAATAGATAAACGCAAATGCAAAACATTTGCAAATGTAATATTTATATAAATAATATATAATAATTAAATATTTATATTTATTAATGAATACGAGTAACACAAAAATACAAAATAACATCTTTTATAAAGACCTGACTGCCGTCTTATAGAAGATGTTATTTTGTATTTTCTAACTATAATTTTTTGAGCCACCGAGCAGGATTGAACTGCCGACCTCGTCATTACCAATGACGTGCTCTACCAACTGAGCTACAGTGGCTAACTACTAACTAATTTTATAAAAGTTAGGACTTTTAATTTAAACATTATAACATATTTATCTGTAAATAAAAAAACGCACATATTGTGTGCGTGATTTTAGAAGACTAAATTCAAATTCACTTGAGAGGATTCATGGGTCGCATGGTTCCATCTTGATGTATAAAGTAAATAGAACCAATGCTATGTTTTTTACAAGATTCTTTTTCTATAGCGCTGATCTTGTTTTCTTTACCGAACATGCTCTTAAACACAAGATTGCATGATTTTAATTTTTGTTTCTTTTGTTCCAGTTCGAAAAATCTATTCTTAGAATCTTCAGCAAAAGCTGAAGATATAGAGAGTACAGCCAGAAAAAATACTGATACTAAAAATTTCATAAAATTCTCCTTAACTTATTACAGTACAAATTTATACTGCCTTTCTAATTATAAATAAAATAAGCAATTTTGTCAATAGAAGAAGTTTTAGATGTTTTGTCCTAACTTCCATTTTTCTATTTCTTTATGATTACCACTTAGTAATACTTTGGGTACCGTATACTCTACTATTTTTTTTTTATAAACTTTTTTATTTATATTATTTTTAGAATTTTCTTCCATTTTCTTTTTATCTATACTTTTTATTTTATACTCATATATTTCTGGTCTTGCATATACCTTGTGTGAACTCACTCTATTTTCTTCGAGACTTTCTAATTTGTTTAATACTCCCTCTACTTGTCTGCTAATACTATCTATCATAATCATAGTCGGCAACTCGCCACCAGTTAACACGTAATCTCCGATACTGATTTCTAAGCCTTTGTATATTTCGTTTACCCTTGCATCTACTCCTTCATAACGACCACAAATAAATATTATATCAGTGTAATTACAAGATATATCTTTTGCAATTTTAGTTGTAAACTTTTCCGCTCCTGGATTAAAATGTACAAAGAGTATTTTACTTTTTACAGGTTTTTGTAATTTTAAAACGGTCTTTTTTGTTTTTGTTTTTTCTGCTTCTTTTTTTGTATTATATTTTACTATATCTTTCTGGTATTTTTTCTCTATCTTTGTTTTGATTTTTTCTACGCAGTTAACTATCGGGTCCACCCATAAGACCATACCTGGACCACCTGCAAATGGCTTACCATCTACTCTTCTGTGCTTATCTTTAGTGTATTCTCGCAGCGCGTATGTGTTCACGCTTATTTTCTTTTCTTTTACAGCACTACCAATTATGCTCTCATTAAGATAAGAGTTAAACATATCAGGAAAAATAGTTACGATGTGATAATTCATACTTGACATTATAGCATATCTCTTGCAAAACTAAAAGGCTGCGCGAAGCGTGGCCTTTACTTGTTAAATATAAATTAATATAAACTATAAATAAAAATTTTATTTATAGTTTATCAACTTAACCTTTACAAAAAGTATTTAAAACATAATTGCGAACATTCTCATTTTTTATAGTGGCTATTTCCTTACACTCATAATCTCCTAATGTATCTTCAGAATATATTACACTCTTAGTATTTTCAGATATCACAGCCACAAATCCTGGACCACCACAAAAATCATTAACATTACTACATCCACTATTAATTACTCCTGTATACAGAGAAATGTTGTCATTCTCCATATTGTCTATAAATTTATTATTTAATTTTAAATTGGTTACATTAAAAGAACGCGATTTTCCATAACCTTTATTATTAAGATAATTTGTAATTATTTTTTCATCACTAACTAACTGGTCCTCTTGTGTTTCTGTTTTTTTATTAATATTTATTTGGCTGGTAATCTCTTTTTTGGTTAGAATTTCTGATTTTACGTACTTATCATAAATAATAAATCCAGTGAGAGAGACTATTACTAAGATTAGAACTATAATTAATGTATTTTTGTTTTTCATAGAAGTTATTATATCATATATATATATATCAAGAACAAATACTTAAAATAAAACTCTGAGAAATCAGAGTTTTATTTTAATATTATCTTATATTGTTTTCTTGATGCTTAATGCACATCATTCATGTATGTCATATCCTCGCTAGGGGCGCGCTCGACTCCTCCTGGCTCGTTAATTTTTAGGTTAACACGAGCATTATTCTTCATGCCTACAACACGTAACAGTGTGCGTATCGCTTTTGCATTATTACCCATCTTACCTATTACTTTTGGCATGTCAGCTGGTGACACTTCTAAAGTAATTAAAACTCCCATCTCATCCACTTTTCTCTCTACCTTAACTGCATCCACATCATCTACTATTGATTTAACAACGTATTCTATAAATTCTTGATCTTTGTTCATATATTCTTTTTTGTTCTTACTTATTTATTTTTCTAATAATCTAATTATATCATGTTTAATTTATTACAAATACTTTTTACACACTTTAACCATAAATAAAATACTAATTATTTATAGTAATTAGTATTTTATATTTAGATTATTTTTTCTCTTCTTTCTTAACTGGAGACTTTCTTGGTAATACGTTGATTTTCTTTCCTTCGATTACACCTTTATTAATTAATAAATTGTGTACTGTTGGACTGACCTGAGCGCCAACTGACATCCAATGCTTAACACGGTCACCTTTACATTCAAAAATACCGGCTTTTACATTGTAAGTACCTAATATTTCTGTGTACTGTGTAGTTTTTGGTTTTAAGTGGTGCGGAGTTACAACCATTCTAAAATGTGGGTCGTTTTTTCTTCCTATTCTTTGTAATCTAATTTTTAACATAAGTGTTACTATATTAACATATTCTCACACTTTTTACAAGTTACCTTTTCTAAAATCTCTTCACCTATGTTGTGTGCATTACCGTGTTTTAATAACCCTAAATAACTAGCTAGGTTTTCTTCACTCACTCTTCTAAATATTCTCCTCTTTGTTGTATTTCTCAGCACTCTATGATTTGGAAAATGCACCCACCCTAAAAAGTCTATTCCAGAATATATAGTTCTGATAAAGCATTTCTTTGGATGTAAACTTAGTTTTAAGTTTAGCGTCAAAAATGCTTCGCATTTTTGACGCACTAACTCTAAGTAGTTTTTACCATCTGAAACAAAAACAAAGTCATCAGCGTATCTGATATAGTATTTTACTTTTAAGTTATGTTTTATATATTGATCAAATTCATTCATGTAGATATTTACTAGTAACTGCGAAGTTAAATTACCGAGCGGCAATCCAGGGCCGAAACTAGAAATAATATTAATTAATAACTCTAAAATATCTCTATCTCCTATTTTCTTTTCTAATATCTTAATTAATATATTATGATCAACACTCGCAAAAAACTTTTTAATATCGCATTTTAATATGTAACACTGAGTAGTATAATTATTACTTACACATCTTGTAAATTTTTTAAATCTTTTTATAGCTTTATATGTGCCTTTGTTATTTCTACAGCTATACGAATCAGCGATAAACTTTTTATCGTAAAGTGGCTACAATATATTATAGATAGCATGATGTAATAATCTATCCCTTACACTCGCTTTGTGTATATCACGCAGCTTTGGATCATTAACTTTAAAATGTTCATAACTCCCATGTTTGTAATCTTTATTTTTAAGACTATTGTGTAAATCTAAAATATTATTCATTAAGTTAAATTCAAATTCTATTATATCTAATTTATTTTTCTTACCTTTTTTAAATATATTCCAGGCTTCTAAAAGATTTTCTGTGGATATGATATTATTGTAAGATAAACAAAAATAATTTTTAGAAAAACTATGCATACACATAATATTACCCCCCCCCCCCAGGAATTTTGCAAGGGAAACTCGTACCTATTTTAATTAAAATTAAAAATGTTTATACTTTTTGGTATGGCATATACGGAGTTGTGCCGAGAACACACAGGTATACTCTTGCTTTAAAAATAGATAATTTATTTGTAGAGTTGATTGAAATGTGCGCTAGCGCTTCTTTTGTGCAAAAGTTAGACAAGGTCATTTATTTAAAAACTGCGATAAGGAAATTAGATACACTTAAGATATTGCTCATGGTACTGTGGGAAAGTAAATCAATAGATAATAATAAATATGAAAAACTTAGTGTACCATTGGATGAAATAGGTAAGATGTTGGGTGGTTGGCTGGGTCAGGTTGAGAAACAAAACTCTCCAGATAAAAATCTGGAGAGAAATTAAAAAGTTGCGAAAGACACGATTGTCAGAGTTCCAGTCGTCATTCTCGTCCAAAGGCCACGCGTTCGTGTTCCACTTGCCGTTGTCATGATTCCAGTTCAAGCTGACCACAAAAAGTACTTTTGTGCCACATCTCATCTGTACCACCATCCATTTAAGATTACTCTAATCTGGATTGAATATTATTTGAGATCTTGTTGGCAGTAAACTACCAATCTAATCTACCAAGGCATGGCACCAATTTTTATATTTTTTATATAAAGAAGAATATTTGCACTCTAATTACAAACGTATTCATAATTATACTGACTCGTACTCTTCTTGATTTCGAAAGTGAAACCTTGATCGCACTTTATTACGAAATCAATAATATTATATATTAAAAAAGGACCCGAACCAAGTACAAAGTACCAAGGTTAGAGTCCTAAGGATTTGGTTCAGAAGGGTTAAGTCTCCAAAACCAAAGTATTGCGAAAGACACGACGGTCAGAGCGCCAGTCGCCATGCTCGTCCAAAGGCCACGCGTGCGTGTCCCACTCGCCGTTGTCACGATCCCAGTACAAGCCGACCACAAAAAGTACCCCACCCTTTCCGATTACGTAGAACAAATTCCAGTAACCGTTAGTGAGGAGTTGACCCTCTTCGCCACTCATTTGCTTGTCACGCAAATTAGCGATCTGATCTGGAGTGAAGGCGTGCTTGCGCACTTCCTCCATACCACCCATCTCAGCAATGTTTTTGTTATCGCTAGATTTGGATGGAAAGTGGGTTACTCCTTCAAGACCACGATGTAGAATTGGGTCTGGGTACGCAGTAGTAATCCGCTGCGTGAACTCTGACGAAACCCAGAGCTTGCGATAGGTATCAATTTGCCAGTAGGTGGCGGTTGTAAAATCAGCGACCTCACTTTTTCTTCCAAGAAAAGCTAGGGCTTTTTTAATATTTTCCCCTTTTGAGAGAAACTTGATATTAGCAGCGCTAACTCCATTTCTACTACAAGCCATAGCGAACTCATGGGCCTGTCCTGTTGTCATTGTAAACTTGTCATTCATGACGTGTTTCCTTTAAAGAGCGTTAGTGCGTACGAATGTGCGCTTGAACTAACTTAATTAGTATATACTCTTTTTACATTTTTGTCAATAGCATAAAATAGTCTCGTAAATAAACACTATTTTACTTGACTATCTTATAATCAATCTGTTTTAATTCTAGGTCGGCTTGTAATACTTTAAGTTTTACTCTATCCCCTATTTTAAAGGTCTGGCCACTTCTCTCACCTTTTATATAATTACCGTTTTCTATATAGTTAAAGAAGTCGTCACCCAGGTCACGCAGGCGTATCATTCCCTCACATTTACTCTTCTTCTCCTCGACAAAGATACCCCATTTTGATATACCTGATACGACGCCTTCAAAAGTCTGCCCGACTCTGTCACCCATATATTCTACCTGTTTATACTTGATACTGCCACGCTCGGCATCAGCTGCATCCTTTTCTCTGTCGCTTGCTTTGATACACAGCGCTGATAATAATACCGCTTCTTCTTCTTTTGGATTATCATGATCCAGTATCCTCTGTAATAATCTGTGGGTTAAAACGTCAGGATATCTACGTATCGGTGAAGTAAAGTGTGAATAATATTCAAATGCGAGTCCATAATGACCAAGATTATCAAGGCTGTATATTGCTTTTGCCATTGATCTTGTGATATGAGACTGAAGTAAATCTTTTTCTTGCCTACCCTCCATTTTAGTTAAAAGATTATTAAGATCTTGTGTTGGTATAGCACCATCAATAAAAGTCACATACTCGCCGATACCTTTTATAAAGAGATTAAGATCATGCATCTTTTCTGGGTCCGGCTTATCGTGAATACGATATATACAAATTGGTTTTTTAATAGTCTGAGATTTTGTAATATATTCACTTACTTTTCTATTAGCTAGTAACATGTACTCTTCGATTAATTTATGAGTATCTCCTCTGGTTTTTACGTATACATCTATAGGGTGACCTGACTCGTCCAGCTTAAACTTTACTTCTTCAGTTTCAAGAACTAGCGCCCCAGCATCAAGTCTTGCCTTGAACATTTTCTTAGCTAAAGCATTTAAGATATTTAATTCTTTTGAGTGTAAACCGTCAGTGTTCATACTTTCTTGTGCATTTTCATAGGTGAATCTTTTGGCGCTATTGATAACACATCTTCCATACCATTCACTTATTACATTCGCTTCAGCATCTACTTCGAATACTGCTGACATAACTAATCTGTCTTTTGCCTCAACTAATGAACACAAATCATTAGATAGTTCTTCTGGTAGCATAGGTACACATCTATCTACCAAATACACACTGGTCTCGCGCTCTACAGCTTCAGCATCTAACGGTGTATTAGGCGTTACATAATGAGATACGTCAGCTATGTGTATTCCTATCTCATACACATCTTTTTCTACGCCATCTATTATATTTTTTTTATCTAAATATTTAAAACTAATAGCATCATCAAAATCTTTTGCGTCTACAGGATCAATAGTAAAAGTAAGTACATCACGAAAATCTCTTCTTCCTTTTTTATCTTCTTCGGTTATACCGCGTTTACTTATTTCTTCTGCTTGCTTTTTACTTTCTGCAAAGTGCTCATCTGAAAATCCACGCTCAATAGCGTAGGCTAACATCTCAGTATTATTTTTACCTGGAATACCAAGATCACGAACTAATTCTCCTGTTGCATTCATGCTGTCTTGGAATTCCCTCACATTCACTGCGACTTTATGACCAATTACCTCTTCTAGCTTTTCTTGTTTCAATCCAGTCTTTATATTTTTAATATCTTTTTCAAATACTCCTCTTTCTATGTCTATAAAAATCTTTACATAAGTTTTCTTATCACTATTTTCTAAAAAGTACTTTTTGCTTATATCTGACTCAGTCTTATCTTCTCTTAGGATTCCAGTGTGAGCTTTTTTGCTTCTAGAATTTATTTTTAATATCTTGCCATACATACCATCTTCGTCTTTTCCTATAATTTTTACGTCTACTCTGTCACCCTGCATAGCAGTATTAATATAGTCGTGTTTTACAAAGACGCTGTCATGATCTAAATCAGGCACTCGAACATACGCATCTATATCTTTGGTAATGCTCACAAAACCAGTGTATGTTTTTTCTAAATCCAAAACGCTGTTATTATTTTCTTCCATATTTATTATTTATCTTTATTCTTATTTTTATTAGATTTTATTTATCTTCTTGTATGTATTATAGCACAAAATAAAAAACTGAGTACTTGGTACTCAGTTTTTTATTTTGTTTTTTATTTTCTATATTTATATTTTTTAGTAAAAATATAAATTACTTTTCTACACTTAATTGAATATTTAACTCTTTAGATAGAAAAAATATTATTCTGTCTAGAGCAAACTTTAAATTTCCTGAATTATCAAGATTAAAAAAACTAAATTCGGAATCAAGCTCGAGCAGAATTTCATAACTTTTTTCTTTGTCTAAGTTAGTTATTTTATTAATCTCTCGTTTCAAGTATTTTGAATACTCATATATAATTTTCTCATCATCTGTATTTAGTAGATTCTTAAATGAATACAAATTAAGTAATAAATCATACAAATTTTCTTTTATTTTTATTTCCATATTTATATTATAAAATTAAAAGGCTGGTTTTGCAACCAGCCTTAAGCTCAATAAATTATTTAACGTTTATTGAAACTTCTGTCAGAACTATTTTCTCCTCCATGATACTCTTTATAAGATCCAGTTGTTTTATCTAGAGAATAGCTACTGTGGGTATGTTGCCCATCTCCGGTGTGTTCATATTTATGACCACGTGTCACGGAAACATCAGAGTTTTTAGATTGAACTTTAACGTCAGAATCTTCTCCTCTGCTTCCAAACAAAGTTGACCAAAATCCTTTTCCGGACTTGCTACTATTATCACCGCTACCATTGTGGTCTGGGTCTCCGTATATCATTTCTACCTCCTCGCAATAAGTCAATTCAGGTAGAATCTAAAAACTTATTTATGTTGAAAGTATAGCACATCCCCCCCCCTAGTGTGTCAAGTAAATAAAAATCTCAGTACTTTTACTGAGATTTTTATTTTGAATTTATTTATTTTAATATCAAATTTATTTTACGCCCTCACTTCATTACCCACTATCTTACCTTCGATATGATTATCTAAAAACTTTATCTCAGCCTCGACTGCATCTTCCCAACCCATACCAGTGTCTTTAGCTCTTTTTTTAGCCATATAATGTACAAAGGTTGGATATATTAGGTTCTTGTCATAATTAAATATTCTAAAAAGCTCAACCTGATTTTCAATAGGTAAATTAGAAATACCTTTAGAAAAAGCAGATACTTCTTCTTTTGTCATATTCATTTCTTCAAACAAATCAAGTAATTGCTTTAATATTTTTTGCATCTTTATATCTTATCACAAATACAAATATATGTCAATACTAAAGTTTATTTAATATTGACATATATTTATATGGTGTTTTACTAAAAAAGTTATACTGATTAGCCTCTTCTTATAATTCTAGCTTTACCTCCGTATTCATCTAACTGCAAAGTCACTTTATCTCCTACCAGTATCCTTATCTTGTGTATACGCATCTTACCCCCAAGATAAGCTATTTGTATTCCGTCTTTTGTCTCACATCTAAAGTGAGCATTAGGGAGTGCGTCCACTACCCTGCCTTCTACTTTTACTGAGTACTCATCTTCATCGTCTTCTGTAACTTCTTTTTTAGAAGCCATATTGTTCAGTTTCTTGTTTCTAGAATTATTAGCTCTATTAACGCTTTTATTATTATACATATTTATTCTATTTTACTATAAACTTTACAAAAACACAAATCTATTACTTTTTATTGCTTTATTCTTTCTTGGTAATTATCTCTATCTTGTTTGGATTCTTTGGGAATGTCTTAACCCAGGGTGGAAATATTTTAGGTACCGCTTGCTTTATCTCGGTGAATTTAGATAATGCAGCTACAAATTCTTCTTTTGTATTTTGTTTATTTATAAGATTTTCTTTTAACTTTGTTTCGTCTATTTTCATAATGACTTCGGCATCACCTGAAAAGTTAACATTAATCTTATCTTTTATGTCTTCTGTACTAGAACTTATAGTCATTTTTAATTTACTAAAGTCTGATACCATAACACTCTCTTTATCATACCCTGTTACATACTTTTTACTAAGACTCTTTGCTATAGATTCATCTTTTATTAAAATTACTCTGGCATTTGCAAATACAGTATACTTGTCACTAGTACCAGAAAGTAACCCATCTTTATTATTAGAATACTGGATAAGAGAAGGTTCATATATTATCGAATAATCTTTTTTGTATACTGATGGTATATCTTTTTTAATTAACTCTCTTATCTCAGAACGTAATATCATATCCGTACTATCTATATCAGTAACAGAATAATTACTAGACTCACCAGCCGAGCCACCAATCATGTTAATTTTAGACTCAGCATAAAAAGTATCATACCTTGCCGAGCCTTTGAATCCTGGTATCTTAAATTTTGACGGCGCTATATTATAATTAGAACCAAAACTATCTGCTGTAACTTTTACAGTAATAGATCCTGGACCAGTTTGTGTTTTACCTGGAACAACTATTGAGTCAGATATTCTAAAAATCTTACCATTAGTTGATTCAAAACGAGTATTCTTAACTAATTTTTGATTATTCTCATTAAAATTATTATAGATGGTTATACTACCATAAGCTTTTGTATTAGTCTTTTTTACTTCTGATTTTTCGATTTGCTTTGTGGCTTCTTTTTTTATCTCTACTATTTGATAATCTTCTGTAGACGAACTGTTGTAAAAATCAAGGTTAGTGCTAGGTTTTATATTAAATATTTTTGGCACTATCTCAATAGTAGCATTGTTAAATACATAACTGGTTAATAAGAATAATATAAGCAGTGATGTGAGTACAGCACTAATAATTTTAAAAGTTGAAGAAAATTTCTTTCTAGGCTTTTTATTAAGAACTTTATTTCTGATATTTCTAGCTGAATTTCTGTTATAGAAACTTTCAATACTTTGTTCTTCTTCATTTTCTTCTTCGTAATTAGACTCTTCAAAGGCTTCTACTTTTCTATTTAGAATATTTTTATGATCACGCACAGATACAGAATTAACTGACCTAGTTACACTAGTTCTTACGATTGGAATTCTGCTTATTCCCCCTTCATTATATTTTAAATTGCGAGAAGACTTTTTTATGTCGTTCATAGTTGTGTATATCTCCTTCTATTATAACATGCGGCTTTTTATTTTTTATAAAAAACTGTGCATAACTATATCTACTCAGTACACTTTTATACCAGGTCGAGTTATCATTAACTAATAATAAAAACTCTTCGGGGATACGATCAACATATGACACAGATTCTAGACACCAAATAATATAACCCATCCAATCATTAGCAATCTTTTCAGAAAAATTATTTTTAATTATTTTATCTTCACCGATACTAGATACATATTCAAAAAGTCTAGTACCATTATCGATATAAATAATATTTGTCTTCTCTTTTAATACTTCTATACGGAGTGTAGGCTTCATAATTTTATTCTTATCAAATTATAACACAAAAGAAAACGCGCACCTACGGCGCGCGTTTTCTTTTGTTGATAAATACATAAATAAAAAACCCCCGAAATGATTTAACATTTAACGGGGCCCGTGCTAGTATTGCATTGGTTATTTCTTAGATCGAGATATGTCCATAAAAGGCGTTACACCCCCAAGAACATGAGTCGGCAGCGAACCATTCCATTTACCAGCTTTTGCCATCTCAACTTCAAGGCGGCGAAGCTCAAGGAACTGAGGACTTTCAGCAAGAGCTTTACTTTGTAAACGTATTGACTCTGCTTGTGCTTTGGCAGCAGCAACAGTTGCTTCTGCGTCTGCATTTGCTGCAACAACACGCTGCTGATTCTCCACCTTCAAACGCTCTAACTTGTTTAGTTCAGCTAATTTCTGCTGCTCTTCTGTAACTTTAGCGCTAATAGCCTTCATGTAATCAGGAGCAAAGGAGAAATTAGTCATATCAACATTCAGTACAACAGCCCCATATTTTTCAACACGAGACTGAATTGCAGAAAAAACGCTTTGGCTCACCTCTGCTCTTTTGCTTATTAGTTCGTCGGCTTTGTACTTAGCAGTTACTGCTTTAAAAGCTTCGTATGAAGCTGTAGTGACAAAATTATCTATATCACCAACTCGTGAGTACTCTTTGTATACTGTGAGTGCTGCGTTTTCACGAATATTGTAGCGGACCACAAATGTTGTATGCACAGGTTGTGTATCGCTTGTAGAACCCTCTGCATCTTTGACTTCAACAGCATCAGCCATAATACTGATACTATGTATAGACTCAATAATTGGTACCTTAAATTGTATACCTTGATTAGTTTGTCCTATTGCCTCAGAGAAGCGAGTTTTGATTCCTCGCGAACCTTCAGGGACTACAGAGAAAGTAGACAAAATAATTACCATGAAGATGATGATGAAAAAGGTTGCTTTGGGCAACTTACCTATCTCCAGAAATAACTTTCCAGTATCGGTAGATTTTTTAAACATTGTTTTTAACTCCTAAGAAAAATGTACAACCAATCATATTCACTTTACAAAAAATATATAAACTATCTTTCGAAAGTCTAAACAATTTATTATTAAGTGTGTCGAATTGGACCAAGTATATAGTATCATAATTGCTCTCTCTGTCAAATTTTAAAAATGACAAAAAGCGCAGACCTTCGGTCCGCGCTTTTTATGTTGTTGATAATTAATTTAATAACAATTAACAAATTTAATTTATCTAACTTCAAAAGTCCCAACATTTACAGGTTTACCATCCTTATCATCAATAACTTCATCTTTTTTGTAAATATTATACTTTATAAAATTACCATCTATTTTGTAGTCAGCATAAAATTCTCCACCCATTCCACCATATCTTCCAAAAACCTTATCTGCGTCTATTTCTTTTAAAACTTTTAAGGTAAAGTTATTTGAATTGAATTCATATATTTTATTTTCATACACTACTACAACTTTATTATTTAAAACAAATAAATCATGTGAGTAAATTTTGTTTCTGTCAAGAATCTCTCCTATGTGGTAAGGAAAGACGCTTCTTACGTTCTCGTTTCTTTCAGAAGATTCACCCAAAGAAAGCATCTGCTTACGTCCACAACTCTCGTAACAATAACTTATGAAAATATTTTTATCTTGTACTCCTAATATTACAGGTGAGCCCACTAAATATTTAACTTCATTATATATATAATACTTTATATTATTTTTAATATCTAAGATATAAAAAGATTCATCTTTCTTTCCTGGTCCTTGATTGTAAGTCTCTTTACTACAGTCTAATAAAACTTTATACCCATTAATTTCTGGTGAGCTAGAAGCAAATTCCACTTCTGATTCCGATGCAGAAGGTCCCGCGCATGCTTCTAATTTATGTTTTTCCCAAGCATATTCAACTTTTATTTCATTTTCTTTTGCTTCATTTACATTTGATATTGAGCTAGTTTTTTCATAAAATTCTTTCTGAGATATTACATTGCCTTCACTATTACTTTTAAACATGTATAAGATCAAAGCAAGAGAAATTAAAGAAAGAATTATACTTACTATTTTATAAAATTTTAAATCAAAGTTTATTTTCATTGGTATATTATATCACAAAAAAATAAAACAACATTTATCATGTTGTTTTATTAGTTAATAACCTAATTTTTTACTCTATTTGCTCTCACTATTTCCACCTCTCTCATTTGCGCTTGTACCATCTGATTTATTTTCAGTATCTTTAGCGTCATTTGGATTTGTTTCTCCGGAGCTTCCGTCTGTGGCATTAGTTGCTGCCGCACTTGCATCATTAGCTTGCTTCATCGCTTCGCCGATTTTCATCATTGATGTATTTAATTTTGCGCTCGCATCATTTAGCTTTACTAGGTCACCACTTTCTTTTGCTTGTTTTAGTTCTGATATATCAGCTAATATCTCTGCTTTTATATCAGCACTAACTTTATCTCCTGCATCATGTAGTGATTTTTCTGCAGTGTGTATTAGTTGATCACTCATATTTTTAGCCTCTGCGAATTCTTTTTTCTTTGCATCCTCGGTAGCATTAGCGTCTGCGTCAGCTTGCATTTTTGCTATATCTTCTTTTGATAATCCTGAACTAGCTTCGATTCTAATTGTCTGCTCTTTACCGCTTGTCTTGTCTTTTGCTTTTACATTTAAGATTCCATTAGCATCCACGTCAAAAGTAACTTCTACCTGTGGCATACCACGCGGTGCTGGTGGAATACCATCGAGAATGAATCTGCCCAGTGACTTATTATCAGGTGCCATTGGTCTCTCACCTTGGACAATATGAATCTCCACACTAGTCTGATTATCTGCTGCTGTAGAAAAAGTCTGTGACCTACTTGTTGGTATTGTAGTATTTTTCTCTACGAGCTTAGTAGCGACATTACCCATGGTCTCGATACCAAGAGAAAGAGGGATAACATCTAATAGTAGAACATCTTTAACGTCACCCTGCAATACTCCTGCCTGCACTGCAGCACCAAGAGCTACTACTTCGTCAGGATTAACTGACCTATTTGGTTCTTTACCAAATAGGTTTTTAACTGCTTCAACTATCATCGGCATACGAGTCTGACCTCCTACCATGATTATCTCGTTTATATCTGCTTTTGACATTCCAGAATCTTTGAGAGTTTGCTCGGTAATTTTAATTGACCTCTCTACAAATGATCTTGCAATATTTTCTAGCTGTGCGCGAGTTAGCGTAACATCCAAATTCTTTGGACCCTCAGCCCCAACTGAGATGTATGGTAAAAAGATTTTACTTTCAACCTGTGTTGATAATTCATGCTTAGCTTTTTCTGCTGCCTCGTCCAGTCTTTGCATAGCGAGCGAATCAGAACTTAGATCTATTCCAGTTTCTTTTTTAAATTGATCTTTGATATAGCTTACAATTTCGATATCAATGTCACGACCTCCAAGGTGTGAGTCCCCACCAGTTGCTTTTACTTCAACTACCCCATCACCCATCTCGAGTATTGATATATCAAATGTTCCACCTCCAAAGTCGTATACCGCGAGCTTTGCATGAGCCTTTTCTGTGAACCCATAAGCAAGAGCTGCAGCTGTCGGCTCATTAATAATACGCTTAACGTCAAGGCCAGCTATTGCACCCGCGTCTTTTGTTGCCTGACGCTGCGCATCGTTAAAGTATGCTGGCACAGTGATTACTGCTTCAGTTATTTTTTCACCTGTCTTTGCTTCGACGTCAGCTTTTATTTTTTGTAATATCATTGCTGATATTTCTTCTGGACGCATGTCTTTGCCTCCTATATTTACTAATACTCCGTTATTCTCGCCCTTTTTAACTTCGTATGATACGCGGCCAACATCATCACTTACTTCTTTGTCTGTGAATTCATGCCCCATGTATCTCTTGACTCCGTATATTGTATCTTTTGGGTTCATTACTGCTTGACGCTTTGCAACCGCTCCTACTGTCCTGTCACCATTTTTAGACACACTAACTACTGATGGTGTAGTACGCGCACCTTCTAAGTTCTCAATTATTTTTGGTACACCTCCTTCCATTATAGCTACCGCACTATTTGTTGTTCCTAGGTCTATTCCGATTATTTTTGCCATATATTTGTTTTGTTTTTATTTAATACTTTTAATTTATAAATTTAAATAAATATAATTTCTGAAAAGAGCTCGTAGGGTTCCCTTTGGGATTAAGAGGCTTTGAAGAAATTGATATTTATTTTAATTTATCGGTGGGGCGAGTAGGTTAGAATATATTAAAAAATCTTGATTTCTATTTTTTATAAAATTATTATTAAAATTTGTTTTCGTTTTAATCTGTAGCAAATTAAATTTATAAATATTAAAACCAAATAAAGCACGTATAAAATTAAAAGCTCTCCCAACTTTTTCCAAAGTATCTTTATAAAACTTACTTACTTCACTTTTTACTTCTTCTATTTTCTCTTCTACAAAAGTAAATACATAATTAACAATCACAACAAAAAAACTATATACATCATGTGATACTTCTACTAATATTAAAAAATGTTTTTGTATAGTAATTTGCATTTTTAATTAAATATTTTTCTAAATATATTATAGCATGTCTAACAATTTGACAAAAGTCTTTAATTTGCTATACTTAATATATCGAAAAGAAACCCTTGTAAGCTAAGTGCTTACCGGGGTCTTTTCTTTTTCAAATTTAGATATTAGCTCTTCTATGAAGAAGATCTTTAAAAACTTCTTTGTTTTTAATATTTTAGAAGTTGATTTTTTATTAGCTGGCATTAGTTTAACTTCTATATTTTTACTTTTTGCATAATCAAGTAACATAGAAAAATCACCATCGCCACTAAGTAAAATAATTTCTGATACCTCATTATTCTCAACATGTTTTGTTATATAATGTGATATCTCTACGTCACAATTTGCTTTTGTTTTGTGGTTTTCAAAATAAACACTTTTAGTTATTACGTTAAAATTATTCTCTCTCAGGCTAAGAATGCTCTCTTTCAATTTCTCTAAGTCTGCAGTAAAATAATACACCTCATCTAATCTAAATTTATCTTCTAAAAATATTTTAAGTTTTAAAAAATCAACTTCTAAGTCAATACTTTTTAAAGCTAGGATAATATTTGCAGCATCTATATAGGCTATTTTCTTTTTAGCTTCTTCCATATTTTTATAAAATCTACTTTGAATACACCTTCACCTTTGCGGCGCGGAATATTTGCCCTTTGTATTTATATCCTGACATGATTACTTGCGAAATAGTATTTTCTTTTCTACTCACTTCTACCTCATCTTCTATTTTTGTAGTTCCTAGACCCTCATGAATTTCTGGATTAAAAGTTTCCCCTTCTGATCCGAACTTTTCAAAACCTTGTTCTAATAATTTATTTTCAAAAGTCTGAAATATATACTCGATACCTCCACGCCAATTAGCGTCGACGCTTTCCCATGCTTGCCTATTACTTCTAGCTGCGTCGTATGTATCCATTACTACTAGCAGATCTTCTGTATACTTTTTAACAGCATAACCGCCCCATTCTTTTTTATCTTTTTCTATTTGTATTTCTCTGTTTTTATAATCCGCCTGTGACCTCATCCAGCCGTCAAGATTATTCTGCTTCTCTACTTCTAATATTTTTATTTTCTCTCGTAACTTTTTAACTATATCTTTTTTGGACAGCTCTTCACCATCATCGCCCAGATCTACAAATTCTTCTACTTCACTTTCACTACTTTCTGAATCAGTATTTTGACCTGCAACTTTTGGAGTGTCTAAATCTTCTAGATTTATCTCTACTACTCCGTCTTCGTTTGTGTCTTTTTTGTTATTTTTCATACATTATTTATAACAAATAAAATAATTAAAATCAAGTCTAAAAATTTTATTTTATAAAGACAAAATAAGCTTTTCAAATTCTAATTCTGCATTTAATTTACCATCGTGATCTAGGGCTACTATACTTATTATTTTATACATGAATTCACTTTTTAAGCTATTATTCATTCTACTTACTTTTATCTTGTATATTAGCGCTCCAGCAATACTTTCTATCGGCTCATCAGCTTCTAATAATCTAAAATACTCAGTCCATGCCTCTCCCCTTTTCCTCATCAAAAATAAATCTGCAAAGTAAAATGCACTCTCTTTTACCTTATCTTCCCTGGCATCAAAAATAGTATCTTTATAGGCATACTTAGCTATCTTATTAAAGCTCGCATCTAATATATCTACTTCGTCTATTACAAAAATATTTTTACTATCTCTTATTTCTTCCAAATATTTATATACATAATCTCTGTAATCCTCATTATTCCAATTTTCTAAATATATAATACTTTTATCTCCAAAAATATCTACTTCAAAATGTTGTGGTATACTGGCTAATTCTTCTTTATTTAAAACTTTTTTTACAAAATATTCTGGTATTTTTTTTATGTCTTTATTTTCTGAATTATTTTCTATAATAAAATTATCTCTAATATATTTATTAGCTTTCTCCCTTATTTTTAATTCTGTTCCGACTTTTAGTATTAACATAATGTTATAATTTATATTTTTGCTATATGCAAAAATAATTTTTTAGATTAATTATAACATTTTTAAAAATATAAATATAGAAAAATGAAAACAAATAAATACAAAAAGAAAAGCCCCTCGCATATGCTCGGGGCCAGTCACCAAATATCACCAAATAAAAAAATAAATCAAATAGGGTTAACCAAAAAAATATTACCAGCGATCCTGCCTCCATCACGATCAACACGCAGAATGCGTCCTCCATTCCAGCGACGCGCGAACGCATAGGTGAAATCACCTTTTGGATTAGCTTCTTTATTTTGAATATAAAGGGAGATATTATCGAAAATGCTTGGATCTTCAATTAATACCCTAGCTAAACTTAATAGGCCTGCAGATGATTGGCTAATATTTTTAAGACTAACTGCAATGTCTTCTGATTTACAATTTTGATCTAATTTTGCATATTGAGTCTTAGCATTAAACACGCCAGGATCTAAACTTGCTAGACTTGTACCATTGCGAAGATAGATTCTGACTCCAGCTTTTTTAAGCTCTGACTTTACATTATATAAAGTTAGTACTGGACATTTAATATTCTTTGGTTTTGTTGTAGACATTAGATTCTCCTAAATTTTATTTTTGAAAGGGCGAAAAACTTACTTTTTTAGTATATACTAATTATTAGGTTATGTCAAGTAATTAAAATATGTAGCTTAAATAAGCTTTATAATTCAAATAGACTTTTACCAGTAGCAATATTAACTTTTAATGGTACTCTGTTTTTAATGTCATAATTATCTAAAACATTTTGCATGCCATCACTTATTATTTTAGAATATTTTTCTACTTTATCTGCGTCGCATTCAAAAACTAATTCATCATGTATTTGCAGCAGCATTTTTATCTCACTATTTTCAATTCTTGCACCCATCTCAATGTCTTTAGTCTGTGGATTTAAAATATTATTCACTTGTATCATGCCAAGTTTTATTATGTCTGAACTTGTCCCCTGTATTGGTGCATTAATAGCTATGCGTTCACCTTGCGCCCTCATAAAAGGTAATTTTGATTTAAGGAGCGGCACCTGTCTTCTTCTTCCAAAAAGTGTACTGGTGTAACCATTAAAAGTAGCTAACGATTTTACATTTTCAAGATAAACAATTAATTCTGAAAAAGTATTTTTAAAATTATCATAGAATTCTTGAGCTGTTTTCCTATCTGTATGCATTGCCTCTTTAAGTGCGCTCACCCCCATGCCATATAATATACCAAAGTTAATTGCTTTGGCTTTTCTCCTTTCTTCATCTGTTACTTCTTCTATTTTTTTACCTAATACCTGCGCTGCGACTCCGGTATGAATATCTATATTATTATTAAATATTTCCATTAATTTTTTATCACCAGATAATATCGCGGCAGCACGCAAATCTATCTGTGAATAGTCAGCTGAAATAAAAGTTTTATTTTTATCTGCAATAAAAACTTTGCGGAAAGCAAGACCGATCTCAGTATTACGAGGTATATTTTGCATGTTGGGGTTTTCGCAAGAAAACCTACCTGTCGAGGCACCAGCCTGAAGGAATCTCGGATGGACACGGCCATCACCAAGTATAAAGTTATTAAGGGGCTCAATATATGTATTAAATACTTTCGAGACTTCACGAAAATTAATTATTTTACCCACTATAACATGCTCTTCTTTTATGCTTTCTAGCATATCAGCATTAGTACTCCTTGCCCCGCTAGCTGTCTTTTTTATTTTAGTACCAAGGCCCATGTGATCATACAAAGTTTCTCCCAGCTGTTTTGGACTAGATATTAAAAATTCTTTTCCGGCGAGTATGTGTATTTCTTTTTGTAAATTATCTATTATATCCCTTACAAATATTTTTTGTTTTTCTAACTCTTCTTTGTCTACCAATACTCCTATACCTCTCATCTTTTCTAAGATTTCAAAAAGGGGCTCTTCTAGCTTTTTATAATATTCAAAGCTAGAACTTAAAATCACTTGTCCACTTTTATTTTCTAAACCACCATCCTTTTCTAGTTTTGACTCTTTATTTATTTGGTCTTTTAGTTTTTCTTCTAGAACTTTTTTTATTATTTCAAAATTATTTTGCGCTTCATCAATGTTATGTATATTTTTAAGATCTTCAAGAGATATGTTATTTTTCTCACTTTCAATCACACTACTCATAACTTGTAACTCTGCCATCTCTTTTTCTGATAAATTTACTTCTATTTTCTTCTCTTCTGTTTTGGTTTTTTTTGAATTTTCCAAAGCGGCGCCTTCGGCGCCACCAAAACTGGCTGCACTTAATCCAGCTCCCAACACAACATTATCACTCTCTTTGTTTCCATCTTTAATGTCTTCTTTCTTTTTAAAAATATTTTTGAGACTTTTAAGCTCATATAAATCACAAAGCTTTTCATATTCTACTTTATCATAACCAACACCGAATCTGTGTATAAAATTATTAAACAATTTTTGATCAATAGGAGCGTCAAGTATAATAGTCGCGAGAGTTTTAGAAAATAATGCCTCTTCTTCGCTATTTTTAAGACTTTCAAAGACTTTACCTTTTATTATTTTGTTAATATTTTCATAATTATTGACTTCATCCTTTTTAATCTCTATGTACAAATTTTCTACTGTTTTAAATTCTTTTAAGATTTTAATAGCCGTCTTTTCGCCGACACCAGATACTCCTGGTATATTGTCACTAGCATCCCCAGCGAGACCTTTGTAGTCTGGTATTTGTTTTGGGGTTAATTCATATTTATCAAAGACTTCTTTTTCGCCAAATACGCTTACTTCTGCTGCTTTTTTAAGAGTACACACTTTTACATTTTCATTAACTAATTGCAGTGTATCCATGTCACCACTTACTATTATAATATTATATTTATCGCTATATATTTTAGATATAGTTCCTAGCATATCGTCTGCCTCAAAACCCTCCATCTCCATAATTGGAATATTCAGCGCTCTACAAAAATCTTTGGATTGATTAATCTGAACACGTAAGTCATCATCACTTTTTTGTCTCGTCCCTTTATAAGCGTTATATGCCAGGTGACGAAATGTGGGCTTTGGCAAGTCATACGTAGCGATTACGTAATCAGGATTGACTAATTCATTCCCTGACATTATCATCTTAAGGAATCCATATAGGGCGCCCGTAGGGCGCCCGTCTCTCGTAAAAAAGTTTTGCATAGCATGATACCCACGATGAAGTAGTGCATGACTATCGATAAGCATCAAAACTTCTTTATCTTTATTATTTTTTTCCTTAAATATTTTTGACATAATTTTAAATAATTTCTACTTTTATATTTCGAATATCCTCACTTACTTTTTCTATATTTATTATCATATTAGCATCTGGTGCCTGCATATTATTTGGCCATTCTATTAAAACTATATTACCTATTTTGTTTTCATTTATTCTAAGCACCTGCCCCTCTTTTTTAGCTTCGAATCTGTAGGCATCTATATGTATGAGCTTTTTGTATTTATTTTCAGATAAATCATACTCACGCATGAGGGTAAAAGTAGGTGACTGCATATGATCGGTAACACCAAGAGATTTTCCTATATTTTGTGCAAGTGTAGTTTTCCCTGCCCCCATATCACCCTCTAGGTAAATTACAAAGCTTTCTTTTTTACTTTCAAATATTTTACTCACTATTTCTTTTGCTATATTTTCTAAGTCTTGTATTTTAATATTATTATAATTAATACTTTTCATAACTCGATTATAACACAAAAACTACCCTACTAATAAATACACTAAAATTAGTGATGGCCTAATATTCTGTCAGCATATCTCTTGCGTATTATTTTCTTATATATATTTCTACCTAATACAAATAAAATTACTAATAGTATTATAGATAATAAGAATTTGAATAACCAGCCACTCCAGAAAGTCTCTGTCTCTTTACTTATTTTATTATTTATACTCACCATCTTATCCGTAACCGTAGATATACTATATACCGAGTTCTCATCGCTGATTTTATCTCCATTTTCGTCTAGCATATCATACGTTGAGTTAGCTTGTACTATTATATTTCTTCCAGAGACTAGATTTTTATCTCCTTTTAATTTAAAATTAATAGTTTTGCTTTCATTTGCTTTTAAGTCTCCGACTTTTATGATTATCTCCCCGTCATTTTCTGTGCCGTCAGTAGACGATACGTATGCCATACCTTCTGGTACTTTTATAGTAAATAAAACATTCTCTAGGTTTATACTACTTCTATTTTTATACTCTAATCTGTAATCTGTAATTTCACTTGGAGATATATAGCCACTCACATTGTCCAGTCTCATATCTAAAAACTTTTCACCTGATTCTAACTTATCAGTATTACCAGCTGTATCCTTACATGTAACTTCTACTTTTTTTTGTTCTACTTTTTTAGTAATACTCTTTTTAATCGGACTTGATATCACTTCTTTTTTATAGACTTCTTCTATTATTGTTGATACATAGACTTTTTTATTAGCATTAGTTCTAAAGCTAACTATGTCACCCTTGTACACTCCGTCTTTATTAACTATTACCGCTCTACAATAATATTTTGTATCTGATTCTAGATTGGTTACAGTGTTAGAGTAAGCAATATTATCACCATAACCTATGTTCCCAGAATTAGTAGCCTTGCCAAGAGATGCGCTAGTACCATATTCAAAGTATCCAGTAGTGTTAGCATTATTAACAATATCAGCTACTCCGTTACAACTAGCTGAATTATTAGTTATGTATGTCGGCGTTGTGGTTATAACTTCATGATTAGCCTTTGCTATTGGACATCTATAGTCCTCGTTAATTAATTTTCCGTCTAAACATCTTTTCGTACAAACTTGATAATCATACACTGTGTTACCGTCCCTGCAAACTTTTGTTGTACTAACATTAGTATTATACACATTTGTTGTGGTTGCATAGACTTGAGCTGGCCTGCTGTCACCACCCCAATTAGGAACAGCTGGGCAGGCTTCTGTTATTTTTGCTATATAACCTCCAGGACATGTTTTGGTTTGATTTGAATTATTAACTATTGTTACTGGCGTAGGGTTATATGTCTGACCTGGATTTGGTTGCATATTAATGACCCCAGCAGGACAGGATTGATTCTCTGGTATCCTTTGACCAGATAATGTACCCGACCAGCAAGTTTTAAGACATTGCTCATAAAAATTAACTTGCCCTCCTTCACTACACGGTTTTTTATTAGGAATACACTCTCGGCTACTGACTGTATAATTGATGGGGCATACAATTTGCGGTGGACCAGGTATTACAATAGTTGGCTGGTTGTAAACTTGTGGTTGATTATATGTCTGCGTACCACTAGTTCCACCCCAATAAGGAGATGAAGGTTGATTATAAGTTGGCGCAGTTGGAGTTGGATTGTATCCAATATTTACTCCTCCCCAATTAATACCGACACCACATTGACCATTGCCTCTACATGTAACACTTACCCCACCTGTATTATTTGGCACATAAGGAGGTGTCTGATATGGTGAGTTAGTATTCAACACTGGCGTAGTTGGTGTCGGCTGACTGCTTGTATTACCCGTTGGTGTAACAGAACAAGATTCATTAAGTCTAACATCTGGGGAATTACCAGGGCAAGTTTTCATACACTGCTGATAATAGTCACTAAAATACCCCCCAGGACAGTTAACTTCAGTAGGTTGAGGTGTCGCTGGACAAGATGCTTTAGTTGGCGCAAAAAAACCATCACCACAATCAACCTGGGAAGGAGTATTATCTATTGGTATTTCTACCGTCTCAGTAATAGTACAATCGTCAGTACATTCTTGTGAGAAAGAATTGGGCAAGTTTATAAAGAATATACTTATAAAAATTACAGATATTAATAAAATGTTTTTAGAGAATTTCATAATTTTAATTTACTTCATTAAATTTTGACTTTATAAAAGAAATATTACTTTCCATATATGATTGGCATATATTTTTACCAGAATCAGAATTTCTTTCTTTTGAAAAAGGTATCACTACACTAACTGATTTTCCTGTTTTTACTCCTCCTACGGTTTCTGGATAATTACATTTAACAGCTACACATTTTGGTATACATTTTTTCTCTTCTTCTTTTATCTCTTCATGTATATCATTCCTGCACGCTGCTATTTTTCTTTTTCCATCTGCTCCTGTTATTACTTGCGTCCCAGCAGGTAATATAATCCAACCGTTACCTCCAACTATTTCTGCTTTTACAACTATTTTGTCAGATAAAGTACTTAAAATTTCACCATTTAGAAGTGGCACTTCTACTACTCTATCATCTAAATTCTTAACCATTACTTTTGAGACTATTAGTGATTTTGCTATTCTGGTAATATTTGGATTTTGCTCACCTATATATCTTGGGTAATAAAAATTAAATGCTCTTAAGTCATTTTGTTTTTCATATTTTTCAAGAGCAGAAATTATATCAGCTTTATCCGTAAATATAGTATGATTATCTATTAATTCTTTTCTTAATTCTATATTAGGTGCTGCCTCTACATTTTTAGAAAGAGATGCTCCTATACTACCTATTGCAGCAACAGCTGCCAACTTACCTGCACCCTTTAAAAAATCTCTTCTGCTGGCTACCAAATCGTCAGGACTAACAACTGTAGTTCCTGGTAATATTCCTGCTCTGGTTGCTGGTTCTGGTGGTATCCCTAAAAATTGCTTAAAATTCATAATGTAATAATAACACAAAAGCGGCGCCTACGGCGCCGCTTTTGTTAACAACTGTTAATTAGTAACTATTGCTATATATTACTAGTGATGATTAACTTCACTTTTTGTTCCCATTATATCTTTGAAAATAACTCTTCCCAGGATAAATAAGATCATAAATAGTGCAATTACCGCTATCCATTCTAACACTGTCCCTGGAAGTATACTTCCAGTTGTAGTATTTTTTGTATCTACTTTTGTATTATTAGCAGTCACCTTAACATCATTAGCTACAGTAACTACTGAGTAATTAGTAACCTCATCTTTTAAAATACTACCTTTTGTGTCTAATACTTCGTATGATAAGTAAGAATTAACAATTAATGATTTTCCTGCAGTTACGGTGTCACTCACTTGCATCTTGATTATCTTTTCTACAGTTTCGCCAGACTTTACTCTTGCGTCTTCAATAGTAATCGAGTTCTCAATTGCATTATATTCTCCGATATTTTTATCTAGAAAAGTCATATCTTTTGGAGCTGTAACTTTTACTATTACATTTGATAACGTTAAGTCGGAAGTATTTTTATAAGATAATTTATAATCTATAATACCACCCTTTATAACCTCACCAGAAACTTTGTCAAAATTAACTATAGCTAATTTTTGACCATTTTTAATTACTGACTGATTGCCTTCTATATCTTTACAAGTAATATCTACGCCACCCTTGTCAGTTTTTGGAGCAACATAAGTTACAACTTTTTTAGTAACTTTATTTTGTTTTACATAAGTTATAACTTGTTTTGGTTTTGGAGCTGTAACTATTGGTATGTATTGTACATGTTCAGTAGCTGTTTTAAAGCTCATAAGTTCACCTTTGTATGTTCCGTTAATATTAGTAATTACTGCTCTACAGTAATATGTAGTGTTAGATTTTAATCCGTTAATAAGATTAGAATACTGAGTAGACATTTGATTTCCGATATTACCCGAGTTAGTAGTATAACCAAGGTTCGCACTAGCACCGTATTCAAAGTATCCAGTAGTATTAACATTATTAACTATCATCGCAACACCATTACATCTTGCACTTGTTTTTGTGATTTGTGTTGGGATTGTTGTAACTACTCTGTGATTATTTACAATTATGTTTCTACAATTATTGTTATAATCATTTTGAGAGTAATATGTTCTGCTATTAACAGTACAGTACCATACTGGAGTTACTGGTGCTTTACAGTAATTGTCATATTCATTTTGAGTTCCATAATAGAATCCGTTAATAGAACAATATTTTTTACATCCAGCTGCATAACTTTCATTTGATGAATAAGTTGATCCGTTAAGTGCACAGTATAAACTGATAGGCGCTTTACATGATACATTGTATTCGTTTTGAGTATTATAGTAGTATCCATTATAAGTACAATATAATCTACATCCAGTATTATAAGCATCCTGAGAATTATAAGTATTACCATTTAATGCACAGTATAAACTTATAGTTGGATTTTTACAGTAATTGTTATAGTCATTAATATTATTATATGTCTGACCGTTGATAGAACAATAATAAGTTGGGTTTACATTTCTACATCCTGCGTCATATGCTGATTGTGAATTATAAGTCTGACCATTAAGGGCGCAATATAGGTTAACTATTGGAGTTCTACAATAAGCGTCATATTCACTTTGTGTTGAGTAGTAGTAAGTATTAAGAGCACAGTATTTTCTACATCCATCAGCGTATGCTTGTTGTGATGTATATGTCTGACCATTAAGTGCACAGTACAGTGATGGTCTATTTACACAGTTGGCGTTGTAAGCTTCTTGTGAGTTGTATGTCTGACCGTTAATAGAACAATAAAGTGATATTACTGGTGCTCTACATCCTATGTCATATGCTGATTGTGAATTATAAGTCTGACCATTAATAGCACAATAATAAGTTGGTTGTGGTTGTATTGGGGTTATAGTATTTCTACATCCATAATTGTATTCTGCTTGAGAGTAATATGTAACTCCATTAATATTACAATAATATGTATAAGTTATCGGTGTTACAGGACTAACAGGATAAACGGGATTAACTGGCTGTACTGGATAAACTGGCGAAACTGGGTACGCAGGTTGCACTGGGTAAACTGGCTGAGTTGGGTATACAGGATAAACAGGATTTGTTGGATATACTGGCTGTTGTGGGTATGTAGGGTATACAGGTTCTTGTGGATATGTAGTATTACATGATCCATAATATTCACAACCATAAGTTATATAATCTATATTTGGATTAGTGTATGAATCTGTATTATAAACGTATGTACTTGGATTTTGAGTAGTCCAATCAGAGTCATTCCAAGTAGAGTTACCTACGGTGTTATTATTTGCACAGTTACCATAATATTCACAACCGTAAGTTACATAATCTATATTTGGATTAGTATAAGAATCTGTATTGTAAGTATAGTTAGATGGATCTTGTGTCGTCCAATCAGAGTCATTCCACTGTGCATGAGCTGATTCTATTAACGTAAAGTTTGCATTAAATAAAAATGCAAAAAGCATTGCACTGGTTGCTAATTTTTTAATAAAGTTCATAATTGTTTTTTTCATATAAAGTTTTTTGTATAATTTGTTTTCCTGTTTTTAATACCTGTTTTAAGGTTTTTATATTATAGCATACTACTTTACAACTTGTCAAGTGATATGTATCATTTTTGTATCTTACTTGACAACTCCTTAAATATACTAAAATAGTAACATTTTTTGTGCAAAAAGAAAAGCCCAATTGATTTGCATCAAAAGGGCTAATTAAAGTCTATTTATACACCGCACGACTCATATTTGCGGTCGTTAGCTAAACTGGCTTGCAAGTTGGAGGTAACCCCATCATACGCACCACACTGTCCCAATTTTTTTTCACTTCCCCTTGATCAAGGTTACAGTCACGGCTAGCATTTGCTGGTGTAACCATAACCTTTGAAGGGGAAGATTGGCCTGATACCACGCTAGCAAGACGAATCTTGCCACTGTAGTTATCGATCAGGAGGCGACCTTGCTGATTAGCAGCAGACCACCGTATTTCGCACTGCTTGTCGACACTTGGAATGTTTTGGTGACCCACGACATCCTTTGTGACTTCACGCGAAATGCAATCAAAACTACATCTCGTACCAGATACAGTACCTTGGCTTTGGCGAGCCATATTAACTACTGGACCTTGTGAGCCCTGTACATCAACACGAATCGCTGGCGCCGGCGGTATCACAACTGGAGCTGCAACTTTCCAAGGACGAACCTCAGTTGGTAATTGCTCAGGCAGAATGGTTGTTTGCTCTTGGATACGAACGATATTTTGTTTAGAAATAACACTCATCTCACCAGGGACATCGCATTTACGAATGTTGTTACCAGCACCATCTTTGCTTGCATACCAGCCATTGTTAGCTTCACACCAATTAACCTGCTTACACTCCTCTTCACCTTTGCAGACTAGCGGAGTAGCGGCAGAAAAATTGATTGATGCAGCTGGGCGATTTACAACCTGGTTCGTAGGAATTGCTGTAATGATAGTGATGGCATTCGCGCACTGCCACATAACCAAGTGTTCACCATTTTGTCCAACCTGAAAAGTTGAAGGTAAATACACCCAAGTCCCTTGAGTAAAGGTTGTCAGACCTTGCACGCAGGCACCATTTTGGTAGCCAGCATTGTGCATTGTCATTCGACCAAACTGAGGACCTGGCGAACGGCTTATTTTTGGTTCATAAGCCTTTGCTTTACCTGCAAAAACTGCAGATACACAAGCATCATCAGAAACAAATCCGCTGATACCGTCTGGTTGACTCTGTGCCGTTGCTGATACGGAAAAGATTGCCAATACGCCGGCGATCAGGGCGTGAATGAATTTCTTCATTTTTTTCTCCTTGCCCTGTCGGGCGTTGTTGTAAAAGAACTCTTAAGTTTTGCAGAATTGCATTACTTACTTATATAGTATACACCTTTACAATTATTTGTCAAGTAGCTTACGTGAACTATTTTACAAAAAGAAAAAGCGAAGTCTTAATTTGATTTGCACATGTTGTGCTTTTCAAAAAAATAACTTCGCTTTGACCAATTATGGCTTTTTATAGCCGCACTGATCTGGCCACTGCACAGCCCACCCTGGGGGCGGATTGTGACATGCGGCAGGTGGTGCTGACGATACCCAACCAGAACCACTACCACTTTGCGTAGCGGTGGGCTTCGGTTTAGGCTTTTGCGCCTGACTAGGTGCAGCTGCAGCAGGTATTACCACTGGTGCTACAACTGCCCTTGGATCAGGCGCTACGGCTTTCCCGGCTGTACCCCCGTTACATTTACATCAATCTTGATCGGATCGATCTTGATTGGTGGAATAGTGTAGGTGATTGCCTGCGGTGTTGGTACTGCCGTTGCTGAAACCGTTGCCGGTTTCGAACTCCAAACAGAAGTCATAACCAACAAGGCAACGACAACTAACAAGGTCAGTAAGGACAAACTCCATATCACCCAAGTCGGGAGACTAGGAATGAACCTTACTCCCTGCGAATCAATCGGGAATGGCATCTGTACGGTGTGTACAGCGGTTACTGGAGCTGCCTGCGCAATAAAGTTCTGCTGCACTTGTGGCGCAGGCTGAGCTTGAGCAACTGGCTGCCCTGCTTGGGCTGCTGCAAGTGCTGCTTGAAGGCGGCCCATTTCGGCCAATTCTGCTTGGTTCATGATAATCTCCTTT
>JAYTMX010000013.1:0-16173 GCA_043728155.1 bacterium | reverse complement strand
TCGTTGTTTCTTTTTTTAAGACCTGATATTGTTGGATTCATATTTTTAATGTTTGTACTTTAATAATTTTTTAAATTAATTTTGGGATTAATTAGAATTATATAATAGTATATTTAAATCTTAACTGCACCATACACATGCATTTTGTAAATAGTTATTTTAAATAATAATAAAGTATATTTTAAATAAGTAAATAGTAGAAATAAAAGTAATAAAATTAAATAAAATATAAAAATAAAATGAAAACAAAGTAGAGTTAAAAAACTAAAAAACTCTATAAATAAAGCTTTTAAATTAAGAGCCACTTAAATAAGTGTAAAGAAAATAAAAATATGAAAACAAAAATAAAATAATAGCACAAAAAAATAATACCTACAAATTAGAAAAACACATTAAAAACTTATCCACAATTGCAAAAATTTAATTTGTTTTTACTTTATTTTTTCTCTCATTTCCTTATGATATTTGATAGCGAATCTGTGCGCTTCGTAATTAGCCAGGATTATACTATCTTTTAATTTTTGATTTTCTATTTTGTTTTCGTTTTTATTTATATCTTCGCTCATCTTAACTCCTATAATATTTTCGATACCTAGTATTTCTCTCGCTTTATGCTTATCATCTTTTACTACGCTAATTACTCTTATATTTAACTTTAAATTAGCTATTACTTTTTCTGCGATGTTTTTCTGTCCTATTCCGCCATCAATTACTATCAGGTCTGGCATACCCCACTCAGCATGCTTTAATCTCCTGCTCAGCATCTCGTGTATTCCCATATAATCATCGTTAATCTCTTGTGCTAATTTAAATTTCTTGTATTCACTTGTTTCCTTTTTACCATCTATTACTACCGTCATAACCCCAACGCGGCTGGTACCGCTAATATGCGCTACGTCAAAGGCTTCGATGCGAAAAGTGCTGTCTTTGTTTATCTTGAGATTATTTTTAATTGTATTATTTACCTCCACGTTGAAATCATCATTTTCGTCTTCGTTATTTTTTATTAGTGACACATCACGTATATGATCTAGTGCCCAGATAGTATTTCTAATTACTACTGCCCTTTCGAATCTTTCTTCTTTAGCAGCTAGCTTCATCTCTTTTTCCAGGTCTTTTTTAATAGTTTCGCGCTTACCCTCAAATAGGTCTTTGACATGCTTTATGTTATTTTTATATTCGCTTGCTGTGACGCGGCCAAAGCATACGCCTGGGCATAATCTTATCTGTGCGTTAAAGCATGGCTTGTCAAATATACCCCCCACTTCGCATCTATCCCTGTATGGGAATATCTTTCTGATTATTTTCATCGCATCGATTATCTGTGTACCACTAGTAAATGGCCCATAGACTTTATCTATTTTTTCAAGGCTAGCATCTTTTATGAATCTCTTTTCATAATCGCGTGTTCTCATAATTAAAACCCTTGGATACTCTTCTTTGGTTATGACAACGCATTTATAACTTTTATCATCTTTTTCTTTGGTGTTAAATATTGGCTGATATTTCTTAATCAAAGTATTTTCTAAAAGTAACGCCTCGAGGACACTTTCAGTCTTGATATAGGTCAGATTTTCAGCAGCCAGCACCATGTTAACAACCTTTAGTCCCCTAGTATCTTTTAAATCATTTGAAAAGTAACTATTGGTTCTGTCTTTAAGGCTAGTGGCTTTCCCAATATAAACTATGTTACCCTTTATGATACCTAATTCACTTTTATCTATTTTATTTATTTTTAAATTATTCTCATCACTTTTAATATCTTCTCCATCACGAAAAATATACACGCCGGGCGTATCGGGTAATTCTATTTTCTCAGCTATTTTTTTATAGATTTCTTTGGTCATGATTTATTATCTCTTTATAATATAGCATCTTTATATATTATCCACAACTCTTATCTTGACTTAATGCATTATGTCGTGTTATAATTATAACTTCGCTAAGCAAATTGCAGATTTACGGTAATTCGCCAAAAAGATCTGATTAATGCCAAGCGAAATGAGAAATTTAGGAGTTCTTTACATGACGGATAATAATAACGACCAGCCTGCTATAGTAGCAGAGCTAGGAAAATTACGAGAAACCATAGATGCGTTTGTATTTAGGTTTTCAGTAAAATTCTTTGCAGAAAATGCGAAGCAATTTAAGACAAATTAAAATGGAGACAAGAATGAGTAAAAAAAAGGAGGAGGCAAAACCTTCTGAAAAGAAAAGACCCGATATCGCTCCATATGACCACACAAAGGTAAGATGGGGTGATTCGGGTCACGGCAGGGACTTTAATGGGTCCGGCCGAGCTTACCCTTTGATCAAGTCATCTCAAAATGATGACAGATACAAAAACTCTTTTAAGTTTTAGTAAAAACTAAAATTTAGAGAACAAAACACAATCCCCTAACTTTTAAGATAGGGGATTTTTTCTGGGTAATTAATTTTAAGCTAAAATTAATTATCTTATTTTAGCTAGGTTTTTATTTTTAATAATATTTTCTCCAATTTTTATTCCAAGCTCAAAACCTTCTTTATTGTCATGCTCAAAATGTATACCTGCCCATAATCTACTATCTCTCGCCTCTTCTGCATTCTTAATATAATATTCCCTATCTTCTGGGAATAAACCACCAAGTACAACTGCTGCAGCAGATGATATAGTGGAGTGTCCAGATACATATCCTGGAAAAGGAGGGTTAGGCATAGCTACATTTATTGTGCTGGTAGCCATATCTGGTCTCTTAGACCAGTAAGTATATTTTACTTTCCAGCACTCTACAAATGCGTCGGCGAGTGTCTGTGCTAATATCATCTGAGAGTATGCATACTCTTCTTCACTCAGATTATAATTTTTAGATTTTTCAAAAAATACTTCTTGCCAAATACCACTTGGTTGTACTGTTCCTGGTACTCCTCCCCAAAAATTAATAGCAGCACCTTGAATTGGTGTCCTGTTTTCACTTACTTCTCTTACTTTTTCAATCGCTTTCATATACTCTATACTGTTATATCTTGGTGGCTCTGGAACTTTATAATCTAATTCATTGACTGCCCATCTCTGCCATTTACCTGCAGTTGGAGTAAATGGAGTTTTAGGATTATTATCTCTATCTATCCAAAAGTTGTCACCTTTAGGTATATCATAACCTAACACAGTATTTTTATATCCATCATTTTCTAATCTTTCAGTTAAAGTCTTAAAAGTTTTTAGATTTGAAATACTATTTATATCGACAGTATTAGTCGCACTTAACAATTTTTCTGCAAAATAATTTGCACTCATTTTTGCTTTTTCTAAATTATTGGTTTCTTTTAGTGTCTCATAAAATGCAGTAGAAACATATGCATATACTCTTGCTGACTCAGTTGGAGCAGGTTTTTTTTCTTTTACAAGATCCTCCGCATACACTATGACCCCTCTGCTTATTAGTTTTTTATTTTCTTGCTTTGAATTATTTATATTGTTATAGGTTGCATATGCAAAAGCTGAGCAAAAAATAAGTGCTATTAAAAACATTATTTTAAGTACTTTTTTATTTTTCATATTTTTATTTTAGCATAAAAACTATGCAAAAGAAATGTCTAATGCGTACAAATTACCTACATAGTCGGTAACATAAAGAGTATTTAATTTTTTATCATATACAACTTTATCCGTTATCCTTTCTGGGAAAATCTGCTCTGAGATGATTTCTCCAATATTTTTATCCATCTCATATAAAATACCAGAGTTAGAGCCAAAATAAATATTATTATCTATGATTTCTACACTTGAAAATATTCTAGAACTTGTCTGATTACTCCAAATAAGTGAGCCAGATTTCAGATCAAGACAATATATATATTTATCGAAAGAAGTTACATAGACTTTGCCATCTAATATTTTAGGTGTGCAGTATGACCCAAAAAACATTTTATGTTCCCATATTTTTTTACCATTCTTATCAAATGCAGTAACACAATTTATATTATCTGCAACTACTATCAAGCCTTCAGAATAAGCAGGTCTGTGTTTTACAGATCCCCCGCACTCTACTTTCCAAATTAATTTTCCACTATTGTTGTCAAATGCATATAAAAATCCATCATTAGATCCACAAAAAACCATATTTAATTTATCAACACAAAGAGGAGATGAGTGTGTGTACTCTGGCATGTCTTTATAAGCCCACACCAGCTCTCCAGTATCTACAGACACAGCTATAAGTCCTCCTCTTTTCCTCCATAGGCCATACTCAGCGCCAATATATACTAGATTATTTTTAATTGAAATATCAGGAGAAGACCCTACCCAATCACAATCAAAATTAATCCACTTTACCTTTCCCGTATCAGTGTCAAGACAATATACATTACCATCATAAGCTCCAAATATCACCGTATTTTTATATATTAACGGAGTAGAAAAAAGAAATTTACCCATAGCTCCGTAATTAATATTATATGACCAGATAATTATTCCATCAGCATTAACACATAAAAACTTACCATCACTTCTGCCATAATAAATATTATTATTATATACAACTGGTGAAGATTTTGGATTAACATAAAAATAATTAAAATTATCACCATTAAGCATCCATTTTATTTTATATTTATTTATTTTTGGCTTTTCTTCTTTTACCTCTAATTCATCTATATTTAACTCCTCTCTTACTTCAGACAAGTTAAAAACTGTTTCTACTTTTATTTTATATTTTTTATAAAAATCTTCATAATATTTATTATCTCTGTATGATATTACTGAAAATGCAATATCTATTTTTTTATTTATTTTTGAAAGTACTTCATATTGCTTTATAAGTGTTGAGCCACTATTAACAATATCATCTACACTGATTATTCTAGCTTCTGATACTTCCCCTTCTATTATATTAAGTAATCCATCTTTTTTTCTAGATTTTCTTACATAAAAAGCATTTATAGGCATACCCATACTGTTCATTTTTTGTGATATGGCACCAATAAGCGGTAATGCAGTAGACTCTAGACCACACACCTGAAAAGGATATATATTTTTATATCTACTCACAAATTCTTCTGTATACACATCTATAAAATCAGAAGTGCATATATATTTTTTAAAATTAAAAAACCACTTACCCTTCTCATGAGTTTTAGATTTCGTAAAAAAAATAGCATCTTCACTACTTACAAAACTTTTTACAACATATTCTCTTAATTTTGTATTAATATTTTCCATAACACTATCTTTAATCTTAACTATATTATAGCACTATTCTGAGCTTATCAAAAAATAATTATTTTCTATATCGTTGTTAGTATACAAAGTTTTCTTAATTTTACTTTTTATATCTATCTTTTCTATTTCAAAATTATAAAAATTACTAAGATCTAACTTAGACACTATTATATTTTTTTCTGTAATTTTAAGTGTCTTATACTCTTCTTTTTCTTTTTTACTTAGTAATATACTTTCATTTTCCCTATAAATATTAACTTGTCTGTTCTCATTTAATACTTTCCAAAAGACTTTTTCTGGCAAAGATTCTACCACAAATAATTTATCTCCTTCTAACTTATAACTTAAAAACTTTTGATTAGAAAATATTTTTACATATATATCTTTTTTATCTATGTAGAATCTAAAGCTTGGGCTAGTTTCTCTTATCTCATAACTATTTTCTGACCTAACTTGCAGAGTTTCTGGATTTAAGATATTTTTTACTAAATTACCATCTTTAGAAGTAAAATATATAACATTCTCTTTATCTATTGTATGTATATCACCAACAATATTTTCTAGATCTACTGACTTTATTAAGGCATTTTTAGTATAATTATAAATAAATATATTAGTTTTATAAGAGTTCGTATTTTGATCAATATTCTTTACACTCTCTAAAACTACAAGATAATTAGACCTTAAGAAAACATTAGGCATGGAGGCACAAGATACTGGACTCCAAAAATCGTTTCTGTGCAATTCTCTACCATACTCTTTATTGTAATTAGCAAAAGTAGCTAAAACCTTATCTTGATTATCTAATTCTACTATGCTAAATTTGGAATTTGGATCTTGTTCTAGTATTTTAAAATCTAAATTAAAAATATTAACATTTTTTATTTCTTGATTTTTATATGATAAAAATATAAGAAATAAAAAAAGAGCACTCACTATAATAAGTGAGACTCTTTTTTTAAAAACTATATTATATATTTTTCCAACCATGTTTTTTTAGAAAACTAGCAAGCTCTGGATACTCTTTACTCATTGGTTTTAAAAAACTATACAGTGGACTTTTTTCAGAAACAGATATTCCATATATCCATCCTGGTGCGTTTTTAATTTTTTCCTCAGTAAAAGTTACATCTAATTCTTTTTTAATCTTATCAATATTCAACCCTCCTCCTTTGTTCCAAAGATAAGAAGCATATAAATATCTAAGATTATACTCATTAACATATGCACCACTTGCTGGCTCTCCTTGCTTTGTATTATCTAGTTGTCTTCTATACTCTTTTTCAATATTTATACCAGTTTTAATGCCTTTACTTTCAGCTGATAATAATATTGTTAATATTTTTCTATCTGTACTTAATAAATCAAAAGTTGAACTTATAAGTGTAGATGTTGAATTTTTAACATTTTCAATTTCTTTTGTACTAGACACTAATACATTTTTGTAATCTTCTTTAGATAATTTTTTCAGTTCAGCTAATCTTACATTATTTTCCGCTATAACTACTACCAAGGCCTTGTCGTAATACTTATCATTTGCCTCTGATGACACCGAAGATAATATTGCATGAGCAATTGCCTTATCATTTTTAATGTCTTTACTTAAAGATATTAACAAATTATTATCAAATAACTTAGTTGCTTCTATAAGCCAATCATCTATAGAACAAGACTCTAAATATAAATATGACAAAGAAAGTGCTGCTCTTGCTTTATTTCTCTCATCTTTTCCATTTTTGTATATATCATATAGTGCTATGTACCCTTCTATAAAATTCTTTTTTCTTTCTTCACTTTGCCCTACAGGAGTTAAGTCAGATGTATTTCTGTAGTAAAAAACTTTTGCCGTCTCTCTATTTTTCTCAGAAAGAGATTCATTTGCATACATTTCTTTAGCTATTTTTAATAACTTTTGCTGATCTGATGTTCTTGCTTTATCTATTGTAATTGGTGTTTCTTCTTTTTTCTCTATTAAGTTTATTTTTTTATTATATGTATAAAATAATAAACTAATTAGTCCTAAAAATAGTAATATACTTATTACTGAAAAAACATTTAATTTAAAAGGAGTTGTGTTTTCTTGCATTTTTTTGTTTTTCATTATTATGTTAAAAATTAAGTTCCGCTAGCACCACCAGCAGAATCTCCATTACCTCCACCATCTCCTCCTCTAGCTATCCAAGTAGTTAATTGGGTAGGAGTAAAGCAACCATTAGTGAATAACTCATTTGGGGATAAGCAAGCTGGTGCATCAGCCATAGCTTTTTCTATCGGTGCACCCATCCATTTACTACTAAGTACCAGAGAGATAAAAAAAACTATACCGCTTATTAATAAATACTTACTTTTTTTAATATATTTTTTCATTAATATCATTATAACACTGGATTTAAAATAATTACAGTTTAGTTATACACATGTTATAATATAAATATATTATAAGTAAAGATATGCTAAATAAAATATTTAATTGGGGTGAAATCAAAGACTCTGCGATACTGCACATGATATACTATATTTTTATATTTAATAGCATTATATATTTCTTTTCTTTTAATACCCCGACTACATGTTGGCCACATTTTCAATCTTGCTTAGATTATTTTAATCTTCTGCCATTACCCTTTTCTTACGACCTTAATTACTTTTTAGTTATTATATACACGCTGCTTATTTTTGGTATATTCTATATGTACAGAAAAGAGTTCTTAAAAGCTTTAATATTATTATCTATAGTTTTCTTGGTCAGATTCTACTTTACTTTTTTTGGAGATTATAACTCAGGTAATTTTAATTATTATGATGTGTATCTTATGTTTATATATCTTTTTATTCCTAGAAAAGAATTATTCTTAAGGGTTGGATTTATATATTTTTATTTTTTGGCTTCCACAATCAAGTTAGACTCCAGCTTTATATCTGCAAAGTATTTCACTTCACTTGCTTTAGGAGCTCCATTTTTTAATAATATAGCCATAGTTTTATTTTCTAACTTAGTGATAATAATGCAGATGGTTGGCGTGTGGTTTATATTTTCTAATAATAAAAAACTTAGACTTATGGCCTACGCATATATGACTATTTTTCATTTTTACTCAGGTATCTTAGTTGGATACAGATATATAATAACTTCTATACCATTTTTAATAGTCTTATTTAATGAGAAGATTTTTGAAAGATATGATATTTTAAAAAATCTACACACAGATAAGAGTAAAAATATTTTTGGTATAATTTTTCTTTTTACACTTCTCTGTTTGCAATTTTTACCTTATACGATCTCAAGTAATCACAAAATAACACTTGAGGGTAATAATTATGGCTTCTATATGTTTGAAGCAAATCATCAATGTAAGTCAGAACTCAAACAAAATAATAAGATTATTCTGACAGAATATTCTAATGATGCCAGAAATAGATGCGACCCCTATGTATATCTTTTTAAATATAAAAACTTATGTACTTATAATAGCGAGAAAATAAACTGGGAGTTAATATCCTCTATAAACGGAGGACCATTTTATAAGATAGTAGACGAACTAGATATGTGCTCACTATCATATAAACCTTTCGTCAAAAATATATGGATAAAAGATAATACTACAGCTGAAAAAGTAGGTTACCCAAAATATAATTATTATTTAGATAATTATATACCTAGTAAAAATAAAGAAAAGTTTATAAGTAAAGAGTTGATTATAAAAGATAACTTCTTACAAAAAATTACTGAAGATCAGATGATTAAAATACAATATTTTTATTGGATATTATGGGTATTAACTTTAGTATTTATAATATCAAAACTCTTTAAGAGAGATAGATAAAAAATACGCACCTTTTGAGTGCGTATATAATATGTTACTTTTGATTTAATACTTTTCGCAATTTTCACGAGTAAGGTATTTGAAATCGTTATGGTTAGGTGAGGAGTAACTAAATGCAATCGATGTCATTTCTACCTCTTTGAATTTTGGTTCAAATTTTAGAGACATTGGTGAATTCTCTGTTCTAGACTTCTCGAGTACTTCACCATTCTTTTTGAACATACTGGGTGAAAAACGCTGAGTATTCCCATTTCTTGTTTCATTAGGATTTGAAAAATACAGAAGATAGTCCCCCTCGCCATTCAGCCCTGACAAGAACATGGCACGTGTTGGCCAAGAATTGGCATTTTTAGAATTGCTACACCACCAGACTCCATAACCAGAACGTTTTTCTGTAGTATCTTCAAAAACATAAACACTTGGCGACTGCTCAGTATTAAAACCAGTGATGTCATTTTGTTTGAACCACTTTGTACGATCTTGTAGTACCCATGCTTTTGTTGCTGGCTTAACACCATCCACTTGTTTAACCCAAGTCTTTGAGGCTTCGATCACTTTTGTCTCAGCTTGAGCAAAAGAAAAGCTAACAGTAAAAGAAGCAACAAGAGCGATAAAAAAAGTGCGAAAATTCATGTCTATCTCCTAAAAATAAAAGAAGTATTTTTGCAAAATGCATTATTTACTTCACTAGTATAGTATACACTTTTATATATTTTTGTCAAGTAAAAATTATTTATAAAACTAAGTATGCATAGCCAAACTATTTTAAAATCATATTTATATAGTCTTTTAGCTAATATTGTTCTTTCCATCCAAGTTTTTTTATTTTTGAATTATCGCAAAAAGAATCTTTCCTGTCTCCTTTTTTTGAATTAATAAATTTAATATCAGAATTAAACATTTTTGCAACTTCTAATACAGAATATTTTTTATCTGACCCTATGTGATATTCCTTATCTTTACCTTCTTCTAAAATTAAAATAAGAGCATTTACCGTATCTTTTATATGTGTAAAATTTCTTTTCTGACTACCGGGTAAAACAATTTCTAGAGGTATACTTTTTTCCTTTCTATTTTTAAATATACCTATAAGGGTAGCAAATTCACCCATCTCATTTTCACCCTCACCAAAAACATTATAAAAATATGTTATAGAGTATTCTAAACCAAACCACTCTCCATATTTTTTTACCAATTCTGTATTATTTGATTTTGTAAAAGAGTACGGTGTCTCAGCTTTTATTTCTGAAAACTTTGTAGATGATCCAGCGTACACTAATTTACATTTTTTATCTCTCCAAAATTCTAGAACCTGTGCTGTACCCATGATATTTGAATCAGAAACTTGTGCCATGTTATCAAAACTATTTGAAACCCTAGAATATTCACCAAGATGGAAAATCACATCAAATTCAAAACTCTTAAGTATGTTAAATATATCTACTGTATCGCCTTTAAAATATTTCACACCCAATACTCTCCTGTCACATCTTTCTGATAAATAGCAATCTAAACTAAAAACTTGAAAACCTTTCTGGATTAATTCTTTACATAAATTGAAACCTATAAAACCCTCGCCTCCAGTGATTAATATTTTTTTCATAATATTTATTTATCTTCATCTTCTATACGTTTTCTAAGGTCTGACTTTAAAAAATTCTCATCTTGTTCTAAGTATTTCATCAGTAAAAAATTCCAAATACATTCCTCAAAAAATGCTTTATTTTTGAGAAATGGATATAACAAAAAGTAAAATATTCGCACATAAACATTTTGATAATTTTTATATACCCAAAGATCTTGAGTTATGAATTTATTCTTATTTACAAATACACCTATTCCTTTTGCTCTGTTTTTTGCCAATGGTAAGATATCAAAAAATCTAACGTTTTCCACAAAAAACGGAAACCATAATCTATTAAATTCTTTTTTTGAAAATCTTAAAGCAAGATCTGTATCCTCTGCCCCTGGGGTCTTGTAATCTTCATCAAAACCAGAAATATTCAAAAAAGCTTCTTTTTTATAGCAAATATTTGCTGTATCTAGTGGATATACCGAGCCTGTTTTATAGTGATTTGATATAAAAATATTATTTTTTCTTTGATTCCACGGTAACCTACTAGAGACCCTGGCGTATATATTATTTTTTAAAATTATACCATTACTAATCTGACCTCCACCAAGGCAGCCAATCTCTGGATAAAGTTTAGAGAACACATAATACTGTTGCAGTAAGTTTGCTGGCATAAGCACATCACTATCTGTAAAATATAAATATTTTCCTCTTGCAAGCTTCGCTCCAGTATTCCTAGCTGCAGCAGGTCCACCATTTTTTCTATACACAAAATTAGATTTAATCTCTGGATATTTCTGACTTAATTCTAAAAATAAAGTCTCTAACTCCTTTTCATTATCACTACCATCATCGACTATAATTACCTCAAAAAAGGACTTATCTAAATTTTGCCTATAAATATTTTTGTATAAATTTTCTAAATACTCTAATCTGTTAAAAAATGGAACGATGACCGAAAATAACACCTTCTCTTCTTTATTTTTTTCATACGTCTCTGCTATTAATTTATGATACTCACTTGTATTATAAATATTTGATAGATTTATATACTTTGTTTCAGTGTTTTCTTTATCTTTTAGATCGAAGTATCTTCTAAATAAATCTATTTTACCCATTTCGATATATTTTTTCTCATCTAATATATATGGTTCTATATTTTTATTTACTCTACCAAATTTCTGACCCAAGAAGAAAGATATCTCGGCTAATAATATTAAGGGGATTTTTGGGTTAAGACTATGATATTTTGATTTAGCATAAATTTGTAGTGCTCGTGGTAAAATTCCTGATAATTTTCTCAGGGGTTGACCGTCAGAGTGCTTTAAGTTAAAATTTATATTGCTTTTGCCATAATTCAAATAATACCTTATAAAACTTCTAAAATTAAAAAAAAATTTATGTTTTGTTATTATTGGCAAATATAAGGAGTTTAGTTTATGCAAAAAAAATCTTTCACGAAATTCCCAGTCAACATTTATTTTAAAGTTTTCATCAAAAAGACCAATTTTTGCAAAGACCTCTTTTTTATATGCCACATTTGCTGTATTTCTAAAAGCCAGATTATTTGAAATGTTAGTATGTGTTTCAAAATTATAAAAATCTTCAAAATCAAAGAATTCTTGACACAACAAAGCATTGCAATACACATTATGGTACTTTGATATGTTTTTATACCAACCCACTACACCGTCAACATCTTTATATTTTTCAAAACCATTTATAATTTTTGACATCCAGTCCGGGTTTGGAAGGCAATCATCATCTGTAAAAAATAATATTTCACCTTTTGCTTTTTTAATGCCTATATTTCTTGCAGATGCTGAGCCACCATTTTCTTTTGTAATTAAAATAATTTGATGTGATTGATTTTTTTTAATAAAATCAATCACATTTTCCTCTGTGTTGTCAGTTGAGCCATCATTTACAATTATTATCTCATAGATACTTTTATCTATATTTTGTTTTACAAGACACTCTAATGTGTCACATATTATATTCCCTTTGTTATAACTTGATACTATTACAGTATAATTTATGCTTTGTTTTATCATATTATTTTTCTAATAGTTCTATAAGTTTGTGTACGTTATATTTTTTTGTATATTTTTCTTTTACTGAATTTTCTTTTGACTTTAGAGATAATTCTTCATACATAATTTCGTCAGAGAGAATTTTTTTAATTTTGTCTACGTAAGCCATTGGATTTTTGTAATCTTCTACAACCAAAAAAATTTGATCGACAGTATATTTCAAATTACCCCTATCAGAAACTAGTGCAGGTATGCCCATAAGACCAAATTCAATTACTGACCTATTAAAAGTCTCTAAAAATTGTGACGGTACGATGAGAAGTTTTGTCTCACCAAAGATTTGAGTAAGATCATATTGATACTCACGAACTTCTATATTTTCTATATCTACACATATTTCTTTTATACTATTATGATTTTTTTGTCCAGTTTTCCAACCTCCCAGCACAAACAGGAACTCTTCTTCTGGTAAAAGTTTAGCGATCCCTAGAGCTACGTCTACACCTTTTTCAGGTATAGGATTTATAAAAGTTATCTTTTTTTTATTTTTAAAATCATTTGTTTTTTTCAGAAGACAATCAAACATAAGTGGTGGGTAGATTATCTCTGTATCAATATTTAAAGTTTCTTTTATTGCATCTCTTGTAAAATCAGAATTAGCAATTAGTTTTGTATTTAATAAATTTATTTTAAATTCAAATAAAGGTTCCACGACTCTGACAAAACAAAAAGTTTTTATCTCATTGAAACTATCTAGAAATGACAAAATATTTTCATCATTATGACTAAAAAACTCTGATATTATATATTTAGGCTGCTCTTCTTTGATATAAAAAAGAATCTTTTCTCTAAAATATTCAAAGTTATTAGTTTTTGGTATTCTTATTATTTTTATACCATTTAAAAATTCTAAAGAATACAAAAAACTTCCTTTTGTTTCTTTGTTTTCAGTTACGCAAACTATAGTAACCTCATAATTATGTAATTTTTTTAGACTAGATAGTAGTATTAAGTTTGAGATCTGTGCACCCCCTTTCTCTTCTGGATAAAAAAAATAATTAGTAAAAAATAATATTTTTTTACCTTTTTTAATTATCTTTATTTTTTCATTTTTCATAATTTAATCTATATTATTATATCATTTAAAATATCTAAATCTCTACCGCTAGATTTTAACAAATCTATATTTTTCTCTCTTATGCTTTTTAATAAATTTCCTCCTAAAATATCTCCCGTAGATTCTTTATACATTTTTATATACTCTTCAAAATCTTTTATAAAGCAATGACCTCCAGCACCTCTACCTAATTTGTCTGGAGTATGTCCAGAAGAACGAAATATTTTGGTGTGACTATCGCCTATTCGCAGATCTGAGGTAATACCATCTAATACATTTTCATAATCAATACTCAAAGCCTTTGTCATATCATAAATCATGTTAAAGAAAACTACCTTGCTTGCTAGAAAAGAATTAGAAGCATATTTTATAAGTTCAGCTTCTTTTGCTTTTACTATCTTAGTAAGTGTCGAATTTGGAAGTACAGACATGACAAGTTCTGCTTTTTCCAACATCTCATTGCTATGATTTATAATACCTATTATGTTTCTGGATGGATTATCTACATCATACCTTGCAGTTGCTTCGCGTAAAAATTCTGGACTATTCATTATAAATATTTGTGGATTTTCTAATTGAAATTTGTCTGTAGTTCCGGGTATTATAGTTGACTTTATTACAGCTATTTTACCTACACCAACTAATTTTAAAGAATCTTTGACAGCAGAATCGTCAAAAATACCTCTTATTGTTGGGGTTGGTACTGCAATAAAAACTACGTCACAATCTTTTATCATATATTTATTTTTAGAATAAATATCTTCTAGCCCATATCTGACGACAGAAAATCCTCTCACTTCAAAGTTGTCAGCATAATTTTTTCCTATCCAGCCTTGTCCTATAAATCCAATTTTTAAATTATTTTTATTTACTAACATTATATTTTTTATAATTATATCATAATCAGATTTTTGTTGCTATATTCTGTGGATAAAAAATTAAATAACCCAATAAAACAATGCTAAAATAAACAAGTAAATGAAGAGTAAATTGTCTCTAACTCTAATCAATATAAAAAATATGATAAATAAAATGAATAAAGTCTGCGTAGTCGTGTCAGAGGGTATGAGAAAAATATTGAATAAAAAGTATTTTAATACAAAATTAATCAATATTTTACTAATTTTAATAACTACATTTTTACTAATTACCCTATTTATATACAGACAAAATGTATTGTTTTGGGCTGGAAATAAATTCTTTGGTGGAAAAGTATTTAAGACTACCCTGTACGATATAGATACAGCACAAGTATTTTTTGAATTAGCTGACGACTCAAAAGATAAAAATATTATGTGGTTAGATTATCAATTGTCTCGTATACACTTTATACGAGGCGACTTAACCACTGCAATCTCATATGCAGATAAAGAGTTAGTGAATCATCCCAATAACTGTCGCACTAATTATATAAGGGGATTAGCATATGCATATCAAGATAGTGACGCTAGTCTAGATAAAGCAATAGAAAATTTTGAAAGATTCAATACTTGCTTTCCAGGTACTTGGGCTGGGCACAATGACCTCGCCTGGTTCTGGTTCAGGAAAGGTAATATGGAAAAAGTAATAGGAGTAGTGGAAGAAGTAAGTGATAAATATCCAAGTAACCCCTGGATACAAAATACATACGGTACGGCACTCATGAATGTAGGACGCCTAACTGAAGCTAAAAAGGCTTTTGAAGCAGCGAAAAGTGCTGCTGACAACATGACAGAAGAGACTTGGGGTGCAGCATATCCTGGTAATAATCCTAAAATATATAAAAAAGGTTTAGAAGAGATGAGGAAATCAATAAATAATAATCTAGACACTATAAAAATATTAAATAAGAGCTAATATATAATCTAAAATAATTCTAGAATAAATACTATCCACAATTAAGTGTTAATAATTATAATTAATTAAAATAATATAAGTTATAATATAGATATGAAAACAAATGTAAATACACATGTTAAAAATATACATCATGTAACAAAGAGGACTCACGAATTATTTAAAAATAGTAAAATCTGTAACTACACTAATGCTCTGCTATTAATATTAATACTATCCATTGCAATATTAGCAACTCAAATGTTTTTAAATAATCAAAATAAAGTAGTACCTGATGCAGAAATAAGATTTTCAGAGTTATCAAAAGATAAAAAAATACTTGGTACAATAATTCCTGCTAGTTGCCAAAGTGGGATATGGTTAACTAATCCAGACCCTACAATACCTCACAACGATGGGCAGATAGAGTCGAATTGTTTGCCTCTTCCTCCAGCAACCGCTACTTGCTGGGACGGCTCAATTATAACTCCTTCTTTAGGTCAATCTTGCCCTTCTCAGTACTGTGGAGTTAATGGTGGTGCGTATACAGGAACCATGGAAGGATATGACACAATACAAAATAATAAATTTAATCGCTGTACATGTAATAC
>JAYTMX010000012.1:0-7335 GCA_043728155.1 bacterium | reverse complement strand
CTTGGATTCTTTTTAGCACTTCGCAGCATAAAACACAGTAGTAAATGGGTAACCAGTTTTACTGTACTCGTCATCTATCTACTATTTTTAGCAGTGATGGTGATATCAGGAATACTAGTTGGACTAATACAAGGTAGTGAGGTTGCTTTTAAAGAAAAGTATCTTGGTGGCGTAATCATCTCACCACTAGCTAAGAAAAACAGTATAGAAAGATCCGCCGAGATGATTAATATATTAGAAAACACTAAAGGTGTAATCGGCATATCACCAAGATATGTTACTAGTGGTAATATCGAAGCTAATTACAAGACTAGAAAAAGTGACGATATAGCTAATAAAAAAGGATTAAGTGTGCGCGGTATAGACCCAGATAGTGAAATATCTGTTACGAGTTTAGATGAAAATATAATAGAGGGTGAGTTTTTAAAAAAAGAAGATGCTAGTCGTTATATATTAGTAGGAAAGGATGTACTGGCAAAATATAGTATAGTAGCTGATGTGGATGATTCGGCCCTGCGTGATGTGGGACCTGGAACTACTGTACGTCTACAAATCAACGGAGTCGAGACAAATAGACAGTCAGGAATACAAGCGCCAGAAGACAAGACAACACCAACTAATGAATACATTGTTAAAGGTATTATAAAAGTAAAAGCAGCTGACCTATCTAGTTCTGTTTTTATGGTAGACAGTGAGCTGAGGAAAATTGCTGGTAAAAGTGTCGGCGAATACAGCGAGATAGCAGTTAAGCTGGACCCAAGTGCTAATGCGGTTAAAATACGTGACACATTAAAACAAAATGGTTTTGACCAAAGCGCTAAGATACAAACTTTTGAAGAAGGGACACCAGCTTTTGTTATTAACCTTAAGAATCTATTTGGGACCCTGGGTAATGTATTTGGCGGTATATTAATTATCGTATCTGCAGTAGTCTTATTTATAGTGATATTTATTAACGCCTTAACCAAGCGTAGACAGATAGGCATCATGAAGGGGATAGGCATCAGACCAGCGAGCATAATGTGGAATTATATATTCCAGTCTGTATTTTACAGTGCAATAGGTATATCACTTGTCCTAGTTACTGTTTTTTATGGCTTAGCGCCACTTTTTGTAAAGTATCCGATAGACTTTCCATTTTCAGATGGGATACTTATCGCAGAACAAGGTCCGACTACTAAGCGCGTAGTTGTACTAATGATAGTATCTATCTTTGCGGGCCTCATACCTTCATGGATGGTTGTGAAAACTAACACCCTTAACGCAATACTTGGTAGATAATTAATACAAATACCCAGTAGGCAAATTTATACAAGTCTATTAAATCAAAACGAAAACAAATATGCAAAAAATACAAGAAAATAAAAACAAAATAATCATAGAATGCAGGGACCTAGTCAAATCCTTTACTGATGGTGATAAGATAACCAAAGTCTTAAAAGGGGTTAACTTAGAAATACATGATGGTGAGTTCGTGGCGATAATGGGACGTTCTGGTGCTGGTAAAAGCACTTGCATGTATCAGATATCATTACTCGATGAACCGACTAGTGGTGAGATTATTATCGACGGTGATAACACTCACAACATGAATGAAAAAGAGCGTACTGATTTTAGATTGTATAGACTAGGTTATGTATTCCAGGATTACTCATTAATACCAGAATTATCGGCCGTAGAAAATGTTGCCTTGCCTCAAATGCAGCAAGGTATTAATTTTGCAGTGGCTAGGGATAATGCAAAGCAAGCACTAGAAAGTGTGGGCCTAGGTAACAAGTTAGAGAACCTGCCAAGTGAGATGTCAGGAGGTGAGCAACAGCGAACAGCGGTAGCTAGGGCAATAGCTCATAAGCCGCGTATACTTTTTGCAGATGAGCCAACAGCTAATCTTGATATTGAAAACAGTAGACGCGTTATGGATATATTTAAAAAGTTAAATAGTGAAGGCCTAACGGTAGTTATGGTAACCCACGAGGAGGAGTATGGTAATATGGCTGACAGGATAATCAAGTTAAGTGACGGAGCAGTAGTAAAAGATTAATTTTTTTAAAAAAAGCATACTTATTATTTTAAATACTCATGGTCCCAGGCATAAGAGGGGTGTCATTATAGGCGACTATCTCCCAAGGGTTAGAAAAGAAATTAAGCGTGTGATACTCGACAATTGTAATACCTGCATTATCAGCAGGATTAAAGAGACTCATTTTGATATAAGTCTCAACGCTTAGTTCGTCGCCGTGTATGAGTACACACAAAAACATTTTAAGGAATATTCCGTGCGTGATACAAAGGTTGCTAGTTGTGATATTTTTCTGTAAAAAGTCACGTAACTTTAAGGCTCTAGTTTTTAAATCTTGAAAGTTTTCCTCGTCTTCCCATCTTGCGTCTGGCGTATGAAAACTTTTGTCCATAAAAGCAATTGCTTCTTTGGTTATACGATCATCGTAAGCGAGACCAATTATCTTAGTCGGGTTACGCCTTTCTCCAAGCAAGGGAGTATATTCTATTGGGGCTTCAATACTTTTCATAATCTCAATACTAGTTTCTATGGTCCTTTGAAATGGACTACAAAATATTTGTTTTATATTGTATGGTAATAGGCGCGCGCCTGCAGCGCGCGCCTGCAACACTCCTTTTTCGCTCAGCCCTCCGGCTTCGCCTTGTCTTATTTTTTTGGCATTTAAAATAGTTTCGCCGTGACGAATAAAATATATCTTTTTACTCAGCATATTAATTCTTTGTATAGACTAGATATCCATAAAAATACATTATAACTACTATTAGTATTATAAAAAATGTAGCTAGGTATATCAATTTATTTTTCATGTTATCTTTCATAAATCAATTATACTTTAAATCTGTGAATTAAAATCAGAATTTTCCACATAAGTGTTATATAATAACAGTATGATAAAAAATACAAAATATATATTTGTACTCACTCTTGGATTAGTTTCTGTTTTTACTTTTTCTTTTGCTCAAAACTATAATAATATTTACGCTCCAAATACTAGAAATCTAAATATAGTAGACACTTTAGCCTTACATACATATTGTAAAATATCTAAACTTTTTACCAAAGAGAGTAGTAGAGAAAAGTGCTTTACAAATAACAGACAAAATCCAGTATCTAGCATTAGTTTTTCTGATCCAAATGCACCGAGTACTAATACAAATACTTCAAGTCAAAATACTAATGTAAAAAGTGAAGACGTAACTAGACTCGAAAATAAATTATCTTTTTACGATGACGAAATTAAGAATCTTAAAAAGAACATAGAAGATGCAAAAAATAATCAAAGCAATAATTTTGGTAATACAGGAACTACAAAAGTAATTAATAATACTATTATAAAATACGTCAACAATAAACCAGTACAAAATAACGATAACCTGGTGGTGGATAAGAAGGTAAATAGCATAGCTGCTGGTATGTTCAATACTATTCTTTCGGAATATGCTTATGTTTATGGTTATAATAATACAGTCGAGTCCTTTACCCCAAACACGCTAACTCTTGGTGCTAATATTAAAAACAATAAAAGAGATTCGGTGCAAATTGGACTCAGCAATGCTAATAAGTTAACCATATTAGATAAAACTGCTGGGAACAAAAATAATGGCTGGATAGGAATAGCTGGTAGAACTGATCCACTTAATTCTGACCTATGCGCAAGCGCTAATTCAACTACAACATGCGCCAGTCCTGAGCTACTTCGCGTGCCAGGTAAGATAGTTGCTAAGGCATTTGAAGTTAGCGGCGCAGCTGATCTCGCTGAAAAGTTCCCGGTGGATGACGATGGCTTAGAAGCAGGACACATAGTAGAATTTGGAGACGTAACACACACTTGGAATACAGGGGGTAATCAGCTTACTTCAGGTGATTATGAAGTCAGCGGCGTAGTGCGTGCTAAAAATAGTAAAAAAGCAATTGGAGTTATCTCGACTAATCCAGGATTTATACTTGGTGGTGACACTTTAAAATCAGTACCAGTTGCCTTTTCAGGTAGAGTACCAGTTAAAGTAAGCGAAGAGAATGGAAAAGTTTTAAAAGGAGACAAAATAAAAGTATCTTCAAGTCAAAATGGTTATGGGGCAAAGTCGATTGCTGACGGTTACGTAATCGGTACGGCACTGTCAGATGCTAAAAATGGGCTGGTTTTAGTTTTAGTTAAAAATGAATATGTTTCTAATGTTAATGTAAGTAATTAAAATATTTTAATGAAAGTTTTATTTTCTAATCTTATTAATTTTAGTCTTATTGCTGCTATATTTTCTTTTATTTTTTTTAAAAAGGAATTAGCTATTTTTTTCTTAGCATTTACCTTACTTAACTCCCTCATTTCTTTATTTATAATTAATAGTCATAATAAAAAGATTTATTTTTTGATAGTAATTCTACTTGGAGCTTTAATATTTTTTGTAAATTCTGAAAGACAGAAAAATATTGTGTTAAGAGAGAAAATTAATTTAGAAAATACAAAGTTAGAAGAAGAGAGAAAACAAAAAGAAATATTAGAGTTAGAAAAACAAAATAATTTTAACTTAGAAGTAAGTGTTGCTGATATATATGAAAGCATAAAAATCGGTTCCGACAAAAGTGCTATCTTAGATAAAGCGTATGCCATGATCGCTAAAGCAAAAAGTGAAGAAGACATTACTAATACAAAATCTTTTTTAGATCTTGGAAAAGCATATGAAGTGGCGGCGCTCGTTGGTGCGCTCGGCGCATCAGAACTTGCTTTTACTAATTATAATAAATACTGCAACCTAGAACCAAAAGACTCGGCCTGCTATATAACTTTGGCTAAGTTTTTATTATTAGATAAAACTAAAAAGAAAGAAGCGTTACGCATTATAAAGTTCGCAATACCATTATCTAAAAATGAAGAAGAGGCAAAGAATATCAAAGATATAATTGCTTATATAAATTCTATAAAATAATTTTTTTATAAAAAAGTTTTTCTTATTTATTAATTTATAAGTGCATAACTTTTATCACAAAAAGTACCCTTATTTGTTATAATTAATATATGGAAAAAATAAATATAAATAACTTGAATAACCTTTATAAAATCTTAACAGTGTTAGCCTTGATAGCTTGTGTCATAGGAGTGATCTTTGCTTTTAACTTATTCCGTGAGGGTAAATTAATAGGATCTAGTGCCAGTAATGTGATTAGTGTAACAGGAAAAGGTGAGATGGACGTTAAGCCAGACACCTCATCTATAACTTTAACTATTAGAGAAAGTGGTAAAGATGCAAAAGAGGGTGAAGGTAAGATAAGCGCTAAGACTACCAAATTTTTAGCGAGCATAAAATCTTTGATAGAAGAAAAAGACATTAAAACAGAAAGTTATAATTCATATCCGAGATATGCATACCCAGTTAATCAAATAGCTAAAATAGACGGTTATGAAATGTCTCAGGTCATAACTTTAAAAGTCCGCGACCTAAAAAATGTGGGTAAAGTTTTGGAATTAATAACTACAGCAGGTATCAATGAAGTTGCAGGACCTAATTATGAGATAGATAATATTGAAAAATATAAATCAGATACCAGAGCACTGGCAATAAAAGATGCAAAAGAAAAAGTGGAAGTTTTAGCAAAGCAGCTAGGAGTTGATGTAGTGCGTATAGTTAGCTTTTCAGAAGGTAATGATTATGTACCGCCAATGTATATGCGTGGTGATATGATGATGAAAGCAACCATGCAAGAATCAGTGCCTGCGCCACAGTTACCAGTTGGTGAAAATAAAGTAAGTAGTAATGTAACTATAACTTTTGAGATAAAGTAAACGAGAACAAAAAGCAAATGCGCGCCCGAAGGGCGCGCATTTGCTTTTTCTGCTAATTTATTGTATTATAATATTTCAAGAAAAGTAGATCGTCTACCTTTCATCAATGTACATTTTTAGAAAGAAGATTATACCATGTCTATAATTTTAAAAGCTTTGACTCAGGACGAGCTGCGTCATTACAAAAAAAGTCTTTTAAGAAAGCCATATCTAGAACTTTCTCCTACAGAGATGCTCCACCAATTCCAATTTTTATCTTCTTGCTATGCTCAAAGAAAAGATAGAAAAGGCGTATCTATTGGGTTAAGTAAGAAAGTTTTAAAAAGACTTAATTTCTTAACAGGTGAAATCTTTTCTGGACTCGAATCCAGAAAACAAGAAATCGAAAACAGTTTAGTTTTAGGTGGCAGCGATTCTGGAGTGCAGAAGCTGTCAATGCTAGGTGATGGACTAAAACCAATGCCTGGTGAGACGGGTGTGTATGAAGAGACTCTATGTACTTCTCTCCGAGAGAAATCTACCAGTGGTATCAAAGATTATTCTGTATTTGGGTTCGTTCCAAGTTCAGTATATCCAAGATAGGAGGTAAAAATGACAGTAGATGAAATTAAAAAAGTTAATATCGACGATTTACTTCTAAGGTTTGAAAATCTGTCTGCGCAAAAAACTCAAGGTTATTCTACGGGACTTCAATTCTTTATTGACACTGTTAATAATCAAGTAATTCCAGAGATGAACATGATTGTGGGGGAGATACGCAGCAGGGTTAAAAATTGAAAAATTTATAATTTTTCAATTTAAACTCAAGTAGGAGAATGTCATGGAAGTTTTAAGTGATAAATTAGCTATGCAAAAGCAACTGAATCCAGGGAATGTATGCACGGTTATCGCAGACTCGTCTGTTGGAGGTGATACTGTTACAAGAGGGGAAAAAGTTTTACTTATAAAACTCCCTGTGGGAAGCAGAGATATTTGGCTCTGTAGCTATTATCCACCAGTAAAAGGTGAAGATAATTTTTGCGTAGAGGCCAAAAATTTAGAGCGTTATTGATAAACTGTCTTCTCAGCAAGAGGCGTAAAAAGTCAGGAAATCATATATGCAAGTAAGATATTTAGAGTCAAAAGTAGACCCTGAGTAGATTACTTGCATTTTTATTTTCTTTATGCTAATATATGTCTTACGTTCGTTGACAAATAAATAAGAATCCAAAAGATAAAAGTATTCCTTTTAATAGGTAAGTTAGCAGATTTTAAAAAGGGTCTGATTAATTATATTTTTATCGCATGTACGAACCTTTTGTTCCACTTTTTATTTTTAGAGTTTGATCCTAGCTCAGGATGAACGCTGGCGGTGTGGATAAGGCATGCAAGTCGAACGGGACTAATCACATGGAAGTGTAAAGTAATTTTTTGTAGCAATACAAAAGAAAGCAATACGTGGAAGAGTGACAGTCTAGTGGCAAACGAGGTAGTAATATCTAGGAACTCCCCCCGAAGTCTCGAATAGCCCAGCGAAAGTTGGAGTAAGACGAGATGG
>JAYTMX010000011.1:0-1736 GCA_043728155.1 bacterium | reverse complement strand
GAATTTTAAATTAAATTGGTGGGATTACAAAGATTAGCAGTGAAGATAAATAATTAATCAAAAAGAAAAAGTAATTTTTCAAAGCTTTAAATTTTTCTGCATCTATTTTAACTCTGCGCGTGAGAACTGGACCCCAAAATCTTTACACCAGATAATAACAGAGTCACTATATTTTTCAAACTCTTCTTTGCTAACTTTATAAACTTGCGCACCAGAAATATTTTTAAGTTTACCTATGTTTAAAGTTCTACCAGTATCTACTCCTCCAACAGCTATATTTTTATATTCTTGTCTTGAAGATAAATAAACATATAAGTCAGGACCATTTGCCACAGAAAAGTTATTTTGAAAATTAAGATAATAATAATTCTCATCACTAGTTACTTTTACTTCACCAGTCCCATTATGTACGCTATCTATTTTATTAAAAGTTCCAGACTTTAAAAACGTATTTACCTTAACAGCTTCCTCTTTTGGAACATCTTTTTTAACCATGTCATTTTCTTTTTCCATAGCTTTATTTTTTAAAGTCACACTCTTTTCAGAGTCAAAACTTTCAGAAACTTTTGACTTGTCATTATAATTACCGTTAATATATAATATACCAAAAACTAGACCAGCTAACAAAACTAAACCTAATATTATATAAATTATTTTTTGCATATTTGTACTATAAGTATAGCTTATTAATTTTTATATGTAAAGTAAACTTTACTTTTAAAAAATAGTATAGTATACTACTAATATGCAAGGAGTATTAATTAATAAAGTAAAAGAGTTTAGAACAGATCTCGGACTAACTCAAGAGGATCTTGCAGAAAAAGCAGGAGTTACCAGGCAGACTATAATTTCTATAGAAAAGGGAGTGTACGCACCAAGCGTGACACTTGCTATTTTGCTGTGCAGGGCTTTGAAAAAAGAAGTAGAGCAGGTATTTAGTATTAGTAAAAAATAAAATTAAATTATTATATAAAAAACAGAAATAAATTAAAATATGAAAAAAATAAATACAATAAAAAGTAAATTAAGTATACAGATGAAAGAGTATATATTAGGATTTCTAATCTTAGCTTCTTTTATAACTTATTATTTTGATTTATTAAAAGACGGCATGATGGCTAGTGGGTTTATAGCTATTATTATTTCGTCTTACATAGTACTTCTTTGGTCAGAAAAAGTTAACGATGAGCGTGATGAATATATTAGAAGTAAAGTAGATAGATATCTGTATATATTAGTTATGGCTTTGTTCTTAATAGACATAGTATATAAAACTTATATACATCACAGCTATGTTAGTGAGATTATAATACTTACGATACTTGCGTTATCTAAGATTGTCCTGACTAAAGTAGTTAAAAATAATAACTAGTTTTTAGCTTAAAATAAATATGAAAAATAATAACAAAATTATATTAGTATCTGGAATTATAATGTCTCTGACGGCAATAGTTTTGACTTCGAATTATATTTTTAATAATAAAGATAAGACTATTACGATAGAGAATAAAATAAATAATTATCTTGTCAGTACCAGCACTAGCAGTACTGAGAATCTTAAAACTGTTTACGCTGACGGCAGACCCTCAGCTGTCAGAAAGATTAACTACTATAATTACGTTGTAGAGACTGCCAAGCCATTTGGGGATACTGCCGCAGCTAAGCTTGGCCTCATAACTGTTATTACAGAGTGGAATAAATATGATGCAAATGTCGCAAGTCCACAAGGAGGATTT
>JAYTMX010000010.1:0-15050 GCA_043728155.1 bacterium | reverse complement strand
TGTTTACGTTGATGATTACGCAGGTCACCATGTATTGGACGTACTTCATAACCACTTTTTGCAAGCTCTTCTGCTAAGTGATCAGTATCACGCTTTGTCTCACGGAAGATGATAACCTTATCAGCTCCTTTTTCATTTAAGATATCACAAAGCTTTGCGAACTTGTCATTACGTCCACTGAACTTAACCACATCTTGCTCTACCGAGCCTGATGTATCACGAGCCTTGATAGTTATACTAACCGGGTCACGTAAAAATTCGCCGCAAAGTCTTTTAATATCAGCTGAAAATGTAGCCGAAAAGAATAGTGCTTGCTTATCCTTTGGCATCATACCTAGTATGTGTCTCATATCACCGATGAATCCCATGTCGAGCATTCTATCAGCCTCGTCTAACACAACGTACTTGAATTCTGACATGTCTATCTTTCCTCTTTCGATAAGATCGTTAATACGTCCTGGAGTTCCGATTACCATGTCTAGTCCATTTTTAAGTTCGTGTATTTGCTTAAAGATTGGAGATCCTCCTACTATTGGAAATGAATATATTTTCATTCCTTTTGCTAGTCTGCGGAATTGCCCCTCAACTTGCTCGGCTAGCTCACGTGTTGGACACATGATCATAACTTTCTCTTTATAATTTTTTTCAAGATTAGTTATCATCGGCACCATAAAGGCTGCTGTCTTACCAGTTCCTGTACTTGCGATACCGATAACATCTTTACCCTCCATAACAACAGGAATAGCCTGATCTTGTATTGGACTTGGTTTTGTTATATGCATCTCTGCTATATTAGCTAATAATTTTTCTGATATATTAAAATCTGCAAAAGTATGTTTTGGCTCATAAGCTTCTTGTTCTGCTACTTTTGCTTTTTTGTTTATAAAAAGTGTAACGTCTATTCTATCTTTTTTAAATGATCTCTTTGGATCAAATGCTCTCGCTCCTCCTCCAAATCCACCGCGTGATCCGCCACTACTTCTACCTCCTCCGAATCCACCACGTGATCCGCCTGAGCGACCACCTCCAAATCCACCGCGTGATCCGCCACTACTTCTACCTCCTCCGAATCCACCACGACTTTCTCCGCGTCCACCATCACGAGAACCACCATCTCTTCCTCCACCAAAACCACCCCTACTGTTATTATTTCTTTCCATATATTTTTATTTGTAAAAATAATATAAGACACAAAAAAGTGTATATTATTTTAATTAATTATTTAAATCCGAACACTATCATTGTATAAATCATGTACCAGAGTATAATTTTAAATGCGATTAAAAATGCTTGCATTCATTACAGTCATAAGCATTTCTAATTTTTTATAAAAATAATTTTCTGATAACTCCTTAGAAAACTTTTGTATTTAAATATTACTAACCAGATGCTTGTGTACTTAGATAATTCTAAGACAATATTAAGATAAATATATAATAGCATACTTTCAAAAAAAAGTAAAGCGGCGCCTTCGGCGCCGCTAATTAATCAAAACTTAAAACTAAGTCACATGATTAACTTTAATTGATTTGATATCTATACCTAAAATGATTTTAGCGTATTTTTTAAGATTTTTACCATCTGCTTTAGCATTTTTCATTACTTGGTTTAATTCAAGACCACGATCTTTTTTAATGAGAGCTCCAAGACACCAATCTTTTAAAACTTTTATTGCTTCCTTTTTAGTAGATAAAGTTCTAACGTAACAAATAAAATCTTCTCCTTTACCTTCTCCTCGATCACCTTTATGGACATGAAGTTCTCCATATCCAGAAATATCTGATTTTATTTGCATTTCATGATGAGGAAACTCTAATTTGTAACCAAATGGATTCATGTGTTTATTATACCATCTCTTAAAAATAGAAAGTTCTTTTAAAGAGTTAGACCTCCTAACCAAAAATTCAAATGTGTGTGCTTTTTTACTTGACACACACTTAACCGTAACTTTTGTGACCATCTCATTCTCCTTTATTTAATTTAGGCAAAATTGCCAATTTGAAATTACTTTTTAATACTACTCTTTTTTATAATTTTTTGCAAATAAAAATAAAATAACTTGAATAGTTTATTTTAATTTATTATATTTAAAATACTAAGCCAACTCTAAAACTTGCACTCTTCTGTCTATATTTTTAATCTTAGCTTCATGATCTGCATTCATCTCAAATAAAACAGAATACCTGTCTCTTTCTATTTCAACTATTCTAAGAGTATTTTCATGAGATTCTTGCTTATTTTTTTCTGATACAGAATCTACAGCTTCTAATATTACTGTAGTTAATTTTTCAAACATATTATCCATGTGATATTTTAAATCATCTATTTTTTCATTTAACTTTTTAACACTAAAATCTAGCTTAGTGTCTAATTTTTTAATATCTTCTTTTGTGGCATTTTCACTTTTCATACATTAATTATAACACAAGAAAATTCTAAACAAAACAAAAAAGTTAAATTAATTTTACTTTTTTGTTAATAAGTTTTGTAAAATCAAATAACCCTTGCGGGTTATTTTAACTTAATTTAGATTATCTCTACTATTAATTTTGGTTGTCTGTGACCGTTTTTCTTGTGATATCTTGATTTTGCTCTGTATCTTACTACTAGTATTGTTGGGTCACGAGTAATTTCTAATATTTTAAATTTTACAGATGCTTTTTCTATCATTGGCGCGCCAAGAGTTACTTTTCCATCAACTGATGTCATAAGCACTTCATCAAAAGACATTGTATCTCCCTCTTTGTACTCACCTTCTAGCTTTTCGATACGTAGCTTGTCGCCTGATCTTACGATATATTGTTTTCCTCCAGTTTTAATTACTGAGAATGTATTTGTTGTAGATTTTGTCATAGTTCCGATATTATACTATATTTTTTACTTATTTGCAATACTTGGTAACTAACTTACAGTATTTCTTTTTATAATTAATCATCCTCACCTAGCCTTGGCTTATCTAGTGCTAGCGTCTCCATGTTGCCGCCGCTAACCCCTTCGGTTATCTTGTATACGTCTTTGTCTATTTTCTTTAATTCTTTGTATCCGCTGTTATAGTGATTAACTGTAGTCGTGAGTGTATTACCTAATTTTTTGTAATACTCTTCATATGCATCTATATGCTTACTTAACTCTTCTACTCTCTTTTGTATTTGTTTTGCGCCTTCTTCTATTGTAAAGGCTTTGATACCAGAAAGCACCAGGTGAAGATATGCTAATATGCTAGTTGGCGATACTATGAATACTTTTTGACTTTGAGCGTACTCGATTAATTTTTGAGTATTAATCTTGAGTCTACTATTTTCCCCGGCGAGTAAGTCGTAATATATGGCCTCGGACGGTATAAACATAAAAGCTATTGGTAGAGTATTTTCTTTTTCTCTGATATATTTTGATGTCTCAGTGATACGAAGCTTTAAGTCTTTTTTGAATTCTTCGGCATAATATTTTCTACTTTCATCATCCTCAGCGTCAATACATCTTTGATAATTATCAAGTGAGAACTTTGAATCTATCGGCAACATCTTATCTTTTATGAAAACAACAGCATCTACCGCTTCACCATTTTCAAAATAATGTTGCATAGCAAAGTTATTATTTATCACATTAGAAAGTATGAGTTCTAGAGATCCCTCACCCCAATTACCTCTTTGCTTTTGATTAGTTAAAACTTTTTCCAAGTTACTTAACTGTTCAGTCATGCTAAACACTTGCTTATTACCCTCCTTTACCTCAGTTAACTCACGGGTAATTTGTCCTATTAATTTTTGTGATTCTGAAAATTGATCCTTTACATTTGTATTCATGTCACGCTGATGCTCATGTAACTTGCTATCTATATTACTTGCAGTATGACGGAGTTCATCTTTTAAATATTTTAGCTGCTCATTAAGCTTAGTATTAAGTTCGAACACTTCGTCAGCTATCTCACTACCACTATTTTGACTTTTATTTAATTTTAAAAATATTAAAACTAGCAAAACCAAAACTCCTATTAAAAACATCCCAAGTATTATGTATAATATATTTGTATCCATATTAAAAGTAATTATATCACAAAATAAAAAAGATACTTTAGATAACGATTTATAATTTGCTATTTATTATATTTTAAACACATGGTATAATATTCTTATAAAAATACAAACAATTTTAAATAATCAAAAATATGCAAGAACAAATAAAAGCAAATATAAAAGCAGCTATGATGGCTAAAGAAGTAGAAAGATTAAGCGTAATGCGTGGCGTATCTGCGGCGCTCACAACTGAAATGATATCAGAACAAAGAATGAGTACTGGAAAGGCAGTGACTGATCCGCTTAGCGATGATGAGTGTGCTCGTGTTATCAAAAAATTAATAAAACAAAGAAAAGATAGTATCGAACAGTTTGTAGCTGGTGGTCGCGAGGACCTAGCCGCTGATGAGAAATCAGAACTTGCGATACTTGAGACACTATTACCGGCTCAAATGACTCATAATGAGATAGTTGATGCTGTTAAAAAAGTAATCGAAGGATTAGGCGAGATAGATATGTCTAAAAAAGGAATGATAACTGGTCAAATCATAAAAGCAATCGGAACAAATGCTGATGGATCAGTTGTGAAAAGTGTGATTGACGAATTATTAAAATAATAATATAATTTACGTATATGCCACCAATGAATCAAAACACAGGAGCACCAAAAATGCCAGCACAAACTGATTTTTTTGAAATTTCAGAATTAACATCAGAAGACATGAGTAAAAAAAATGTATCTGAGCTAAGAGAAATAATTGCAAATGGTACAGATGTTGAAAAAAAATTAGCACAAGAAAGATTTGATGAGGTTGCAAGAAAACAAAGAGAAGAGGACGCAGAAGAGCGCTTAGACCCTCTTTATAATAGAGGTAAATAAGTATTAACTTTTACTTGCTCCACATACTACCGTCGATTATCCAGTTATCTGGACCGGCGGTATTTTCTTTATAATACCCATATTCATTACTGTAATATGTTGTCTCATAAGTATTTTTATAGGCTGGATTATTTTTCTCATTCCACTGGTCTATAGTCGGCACCAATATCGGCTTTACATATCTTGACTTATTACTTGCTTTACTGTTCTTTTCTGCCTCTGCTTGTCTTGCTAGTAATGCATCGTATGTCCAAGTTTTTGGATCTAAGATATTAAAATCATACTCGCTTTTAGTATTATTTGTTTCTATATTATTTTTATCTTGATAATTAGATATTTTTTCTTTGATATTACTTTGTCCAAAATCAGGGAATAAGAAAACAAATAATTTAGACAGCGAAAAGATAGAAAGTATAATTAATATTCCTTTCCATAATACTCCTAATGCTGAGCTGAATGCTCCTGGTACTCCGTGTGCTGACATATTTTTTCTTAATGTAATTATACCACTACTTTACTCCGTTACAAGTGTCAGCACTCCACAATCCCCTATTTTCACTTTTTGAGAATCTTTGTATATCTTTAAAATCTTTTTGATACTTATAGGCTTTATCATATGTATACTCATAAGCGTATCCATTAGCTATTAATTTTCTATTTAGCATTTGACCATCTTCTAGAAAAACATAGGCGAGTAACCTATTATACTTATCATATTTACTTTGAGTATCATCTGTTTCTAATTTAACCGTCTCACCTAAAAAGTTTTTCTTTGCATACTCGCTCGCCTCTTTTCCAAAGCACTCTACTTCTCTTCGAGGATCTACTGACTCGGGAGTGTTAATACCTAGTAATCTTACTTTATATTTTTCTATACTAACAATACCGCTTTCATTTTTATTTTCTTTTTGCACTTCAAGAGTGTCTCCATCTACTATTTTTGTAACTTTAAAATTTTCAAGCTCTAAATTGTTACTCTCGCCACTTGTGACACCATCACTTGAACTTAAATTTTGATTATTACCAGCACTATTTTCCAAGCTTTTTGATATGCTTGTATTCATATTTTTGTACTGGCTATTAAGTATTCCTATTATTCCTTTTTGATTTGGCAGGAATTCTAACGCAACAGCCAGCGCCGCAATATAAAAAAAGTATAGTGGCAGATTAGAGATTATTTTAGCGTAACCAGTTGGACCTTTAGCAGACATATGGATTATTTAATTTTTTAATTATATCATAAGATACGTAAAGCATAATCAGGATACCAATGACTCCAAGCTCGGCCCCACCAAAAGGTAAGTAAGCGAGAAAGCTAGCAGAAATCAGGCCACCAAAAAGTACCGCTCCGCAACTAGCACAGTGGCTAGCAACATAGGCAAGTGTCATAGACGCTCCCATTTTCTTTCCCGAGTGATTCTTGATATTTTTATTATCTACTCTACTATTTAGATCAAGAGCGTTTTTCTGTAACCTAAAATATTCTATAAGTAAAGAAATATTAAAACTAGAGATAATAAGGGTAGCAAGCAAGATAAAGAAAGCTAATTTTGTATATGCATTAAAAAAATCGTAAATAGTGGGGACAGAATCAAAAAGTGAGATCCCTATTCTAGTACTCTCTAAAATAAAAGAAAAGTTCTGCACCAACAAAAATAAATGCGAAGAGATTAAAAAGATTACAACAAAATATATCCAAAATGTTTTTATCTTTATATATAGTAAGGTATTACTTTCTTTCATGTTTGCTGTCAGGCTTGGACTCGAACCAAGATAATATCCTTCAGAGGGATGTGTCCTACCATTAGACGATCTGACAAAATAAATAATTTCTTATTTATCAACATTATAACATAAAAAAAGACACTTGTTTAGTTGTGGAAAAGTTGTAATTATAAAATCTTTTGGGTGCTATATTTATATTAAGAGCAATCTCTTGGTGAAAACAAAACAGTATTAACGTACTGTTTTGTTTTTTTAAACTTAATATAGAAAAGTAATATTGACTTTTAATAAAATATTTGTGATATAATTAAGGTATGAAAAACAACAAAAAAATATTTATGTTTTTGATACTGATTATAATGATTAGCTTAGTCTCTTATTACTTTTATAATAAAAACAAAAGTGTAACACCAACTAATATCCCTAATATTTCAAATACTAATATTGTATATGGCACTATATATAGTAACAAGGATTATGGATTTGCTTTTACACTACCTAATACCTGGGCTAACTACTCAATAGTTAAAAATACTTGGGAAGGTAGTCCAGTAAATACAAAATCTAAAAAAGAAACTGGACCAAAGCTTTTGATTAGAAATCCAAAATGGACAGAGGCACTACCTTATCAGGACATTCCAGTTTTAGTATTTACCCTTGCGGAGTGGAGCACCTATGAAAAAGGGAATTTTTCTGTATCAGCTGCTCCTATTTTAGCTAGTGAGCTGGGTAGAAATAATAAGTATGTCTTTGCACTGCCTGCTAGATGGAATTTTGATTACAGTAAAGATTACGAAGAAGCTATTAGTATTATAAATACTAATCCATTAGAAGCATTTGATTTAAAGTAAAGAAAAACCCGGGGCGTAGCCCCGGGTTTTTCTTTTTATTATTAATTAGAGTTCGTGCGAAATATATTATTTACTCCAAATACACTGACATTACCTGACATATCAGTAGATACTAACATATAGTAATATGTTGTATTAGGCTGCAAGTTATTAATAGTAACCTGTTGTGATAAACCGACAGGATTAGCGTTAGTTACTGTGAATCCATTAGTAGCTGCAAAACCAAGAGAATTAATATCCCCTTCGTTTACAGTTATTGGAGAGGTGTTATAGAAAACTTTTGCATTTACATTTTCATCTGTTATCCATGAAAATGTAGCTGAGTTATTAGTAACACTTCTATTTACAGAAGAGAAAGTGGGTGACACTCCGGCTGCTGATGGATTATTACCATTACCTCCGGTGTTACCGTTCCAGCCTCCGGCATTAATAATTTGATTAACCTTAGCTAATGTCTGAGGACCAACACGTCCTACTTGTGCTAATCCATAATTAGCTTGGAATCTTTGCACGGCTGTTTTTGTCATGCCTCCAAAGTATCCAGTAACGAGTCCTGATGGGTAAATAGAATTATTGTCCGCAAATAAAGTCTGTAAATTAGTAACATTATCACCTCTTGATCCCAGTCCAATCTGGGTAGTTAAAGGTGTATAAGCGTAAACACTAGAAACAGTAACAAAACCTAAAGAAAGAGCCAGAGCCGAAACCTTTTTAAAATTTTTCATATTTTTGTTTTTATTATTATAACTGAATTAAAAAAATTATTTCTGTCAAAATAACTGAACAGTATTAAGCATATATACTATTTTTTTGATACATATGCATACATGACTTATGCTCTACTTTAGTACATGTCTATTATTTATAACAGAGCTATAAGCTAGTGTGTGACTAATAATGAACTTATAATAATTTGCAAATAAAAAAAGCTAAGTGTTGACAAAGCTTTTAGTGCATAAGATTTATCCGTATCTACCATTTTGCAAATAATAATTCACGTCCCTGCCTTTTTTCAGTTCTGACTACTGAAAACTCTATCCCTATCATCAAGTTAAGTATTCTTTTTGAAGTGCCTAAGTTGTTCATATCTCTAATTGCTATTTTAATATATCCAGCTTCATCTGACACTACTTTAAATTTTGATAATTTTTCTGTATCAAGATTCAATATTGAGATAATGTAGGAATCAGCTCCGATACAAGATATTGTTTCCATAACCCTGTAATTGCCAACACCTATCTCATCTGGTAAAAAGTCAGGTATGAAGAATTCAGAAATGCTTGATCTGATTACTGAAAATAAAATAAAAAGACTATTCATGAGTAACTCCTAATAATAAAAAGTTAATTACAGTTATATAGTACAATATATTAAAATAAAAAACAAGTGCCTATAAAATAGAATCTCTGATATAATATTAAAAGAAAAAAATTAAAATATAAAAAAATATTATGCAAAACTCATTTCAATCAGCACCAACACCAAATAAAATAGAAGGAAAATTAGAAAATACTGTAAATCTTGATAAGTATATAAGTGCTCTTAGACAGACTCTTAGTGTAGCATCGCTTGTAATAGCTTCATCATTTGGTACAGCTTCAGCTAAAGGTAATAATGATGTTAATTCTCTGGATTCTAATCAGTCTATAGAAAAAATGGAAGATAGAAATATAGAAATGGATAAAATAGTTTTAGCTGCAAAAGCTTTTTGTGAAAAAATAGAAAATGATACAGAATTAATGAATTGTATACAAGAAGCTGAGCAATCATTACCAGAAATAGATTATGCACCAGGATTAAAAAAAGATTCGTCTATAGACTTAGAATCTGAAGCTAAAATACCAAAAGTGCTTAATCTAACACTTCCTGCCGAAGTAATAAAGAGACTTAGTAAAGAAGCTGCAGAAAATGACATCTTAAGAAGTAAGGTAAGGTCTTTGGGTCTAATATTTGAAAGCCCGAAATATGATAAAACCTTTAAAGATTTTGAGGAAAATATAAAGTTTTTAGATCCTCTATTTAAAAGTAGACCAACATGGAAATTAGAAAATAACAGGATAGAAAGTAATATTCTGGTACCTATAAACGAGGAAGTGTCTTATATAGACAAAAAAATATTTGAAAGTAGAGACTACAAAATTATATCTAAAAATGAACTAAATACCGGAGATAAAAAATATCCAATAGGCAATAAAGAAATATACACAGTTATGAATGCCCTATTACCACTAGGTAAAGAAATGGGTCAAGTCTTAGCAAAATCTCTAGGATGCTCACCTGATAGCGTAAAATCAAAAGTAGATTTATACAGCTCAGTACATATAAATAATGATGGTAATGTCAGTCCCACACCCTATAATAATGTGCATCCAACATACACCATAGAAGCTTGTCAGCAAAAACTGTCAGATGATACAACTAGTAATCTATTTATATCTGTGTTCAATAACAGTAATGGTCTCGGAGCACCAAATCTCAATGAACTTAGAAATAGAAAAACTACCACAAGCGCCCCTTATGAAGTAGATGGTGAATTTTACACAGTTGAAAAAAAGGAGGGGGTAAGAGCTATTAATTTTAACAGGATGATAGCGGTAGCGGGTATAAGATATGACGTACCAATAGGTAATACTAATATTAATTTTAGTCCAAGACTTGGTTTTCAGTATGGATATTCTTTGAGTGGAAATAAGGGGAAACTAAGTCCCATGGCTATTTTAACTTTTGTCTATAAAAAAGAAGGCTCTGCATTAGACGGATTAGAGATAGGATTATTACCAGGAAGAAAAGGAGTGGATACTGCATTAACTTGGAGTAGTACAATAAAAATTAAATTCTAAAAATTTCTAAATGGCATAATAAGATGTTATAATTAATTTAATTATATGAATCCTATTTCTCTTAGAAATCATAGCCACTATTCACTACTGCGTGCATTGCCAAAGGTTGATGTGCTAGTGAGTCGCGCTGTAACCGAAGGTTACAGCGCGCTTACCCTCACTGATACTTCAAATATGTATGGCACTATTGAGTTTCAAAATATTTGCGAAAAAAAGAAAATAAGACCAATATTTGGAGTGGAACTTAAAATAAAAGTCTCGGGCCGAGATTATGATTTGGTATTTTTAGCCAAAAACGAAGTAGGTTACAAAAACTTGATGCTACTAACTTCTATCGCTAATACAAAAGAAATCAAGAATGATAATCCATATATTTCTTTTGAGGATTTTACTTTTAATATAGACAAGAAATTACATTTAAAAACAGATCTAGAAAATGAAAACAAAACTGGACTAATCTGTCTTAGTGGTGGGCCTTGGGGGGAAGTATCTACTCATCTAAAAACATATGATGAAAAGAGTAAGCTTGAAGCAAAAAGTATTTTACAAAAATACACTGACATTTTTCACGAGGACTTTTACTTAGAAATCACCAATCATACTTTTATGGATTATGGAAAAGAAATGCGTGAGAATACAATAAACTTTGCTAAAGAAAATAATGTACCATTAGTTGCTACTCAAAATACTCATTACATTTCTAATAATGATAAGCCGGCCCATAAGACATTAATACAAATAGATAGCGAAATAGAAGCAGTAGAATACTACAAACAGAACTTTGCAAAAGGAGATTTTCATTTTCTATCAAAAGATGAATTTATAAAAAACTTTGAAGATGTTTCAGATGCTGTACTTAATACAGAAAAAATTGCTGAGAAAATTAATTTTAAAATAGAACTTGGTAAATGGGTATTCCCGGCTATTGAATTTAAAAATTCATATGACGAGGACCTGCGAGAATTAGCGTATGCCGGACTTACAGATAGAAAAAAAGAGGCAACACCAGAAACATTAAAACGCTTAGAATATGAATTAGAAGTAATTAAAAATAAAGGTTACTCGCCTTACTTTTTAGTGGTGTATGACTTGCTTCGCTTTTCGCGCGAAAATGGAATACTTACTAATATTCGTGGATCAGTGGCTGGATCACTCGTCACTTATTTACTTCGTATCACAAAGTGTGACCCGCTAGAATACAAGCTTCCCTTTGAAAGATTCTTAAACCCAGAACGTCCAAGTGCGCCAGATATTGACATGGACTTTGCGGATAATCGTCGTGACGATGTACTTAATTATGCGCGCGCCAAGTACGGCACTGATCATGTCGCTCAGATTGGAACCTTTGGTACGATGATGGCCCGCGGTGCCGTGCGTGACGTAGCGCGCGCCATGAGCTTTCCTTATCTTGTTGGAGATAAATTATCTCGTCTTATACCACCACCAAGACAAGGCTTTCCAGTTTTTATCGAAAGCGCTATTAAGGATGTTCCAGAGCTTAAAGAAATGTATGAGACTGACCGTGACACTGGAATTATTTTAGATATGGCAAAACAATTAGAAGGTAATGTGCGTCACATTGGCGTCCACGCTGCTGGTACTGTCATCTCCCCTGCGGCACTCACTGAGTGGACACCAATACAATATGACCCCAAAGGTGAAGGTAAATTAATCTCACAATATGACATGTACACTATCGAGGATGCTGGACTTTTAAAGTTCGACTTTCTTGGTATTCGAAATCTCTCTATCTTAGCGACTGCAATTAAAATAGTAAAGGAAAAATATAATATAGACGTAGATATCGAGGAAATAGGCGAGGACGACAAAGAAACTTTTGAAATGTTATCACGCGGTGAGACGCTCGGACTATTTCAACTTAATGGTAGTGGTATGACAAGATTCTTAAAAGAATTAAAACCAAGTAGTGTACATGACATTAACGCTATGGTGGCACTGTATCGCCCAGGACCACTAGAAATGATACCAGAATATATTAAGAGAAAACATAATCCAGAACTCATAACGTTTACCGACCCTCGCCTCGTAGATATATTAGACATGAGTTATGGGGTTATCGTATATCAGGACGACGTTATGTTAACAGCAATACACTTAGCAGGATACTCATGGTTAGAGGCTGACAAGTTACGTAAAGCCATGGGTAAGAAAATTCCAGCCGAGATGGCCGAACAAAAAGAAAAGCTTATGAAGGGGTTTTTAGCTAATGGGTTATCTAAGACTAAATCAGATGAATTATGGACCCAAATCGAGCCATTTGCGGCGTATGGCTTCAACAAGGCCCACGCTGCCAGTTACGGCCGCGTAGCCTATCAGACTGCGTATATGAAGGCTCACTACCCTCATGCCTACATGACAGCTATCATGACTAATGAGTCAGGTGATGTGGATAAAATAGCCGAGATTGTAGGTGAATGTAAACGCATGAACATAACAGTATTACCACCAGACATTAACGAATCAGTTGGCGGCTTTGAAATAGTTAAAAATAGTGAAGGAGTAGAAGAAATAAGATTTGGACTCTACACTGTTAAAAATCTTGGAGTTGATATAGCTGATGCTGTTATAAGTGAACGTAATAAAAATGGAAAGTTTACTAATCTTGAAAACTTTCTAAATAGAATCACTCACAAAAACTTAACCAAAAAATCAATGGATGCCTTAGCTATGTGCGGGGCGCTAGACGCCTTTGAAGAACGTAACAGTATTATTTTAAATATAGAAAGTATTTTAGAGTATCATAAATCTTTTGTAAAAGATAATCATGGTCAGACTTCCCTATTTGGAGAAAGTATCTCTGCTCCTAGTTTTAAGCTTAAAAAAGTAACACCAGCAACACCAACACAAAAATTAACTTGGGAAAAAGAATTACTTGGACTTTATATATCAGGCTTTCCGCTTGACCCTTGGAAAGATAAGATTATCACCCGTAATATTAATATAGAAAAAGTTCATCATGATTATGCTGATGAGTTCGAATGCTCACTCGCAGTATTAATAGAAACAGTAAAAATAACGAAAACAAAAAAGGGGGACTTTATGGCGCTAATTACCTGCCGTGACTATACAGGAGTAATCGAGATGGCAGTATTCCCTAAAACTTATCTAAAAATAAAGAAGGATATATCAGAAGACAAAGTCTGCGTCATAAAAGGCAAAGTGGCTAGCCGTAATGGAGATAAGACTTTTATAGTGGATATGATTACGGAACTAAAATAAAAAACTGACTGTTCAAAAAAAGTTACTTTTGCAAGTGGTCAAACAAAAGCTATTCATGTTTATAAATTACTAGGCTGGCATTATCTTCGGCACCAAAATTAAATACTTCTTTGAATATGGAGTCAGTGGAATCCTCTATATTTAATTTTTTTGAAAAGCTAGCAATGGTATCAAAACTTATTGTATCTTTTTCGTAAATACACTGATCCACTCCATCGGTAAATAAAAATATACTATCTCCATAATTTAACTTTTCTACATTAAATACAACCCCTTCTTTTACAGATAATCTGCCCCTCAACCCTAATCTTGAAAAAACTCCAAGCCATGTATTTTTACACTCTTGAGTAAATTTTATACTCTCTTTGTCCAGAATAAAAAGCCTACTATCGCCATAACTAACTATAGATACTCTGTTACCAACTATTTCAATACAAATAAAACTCGATTCTGGAGTAAAATCTTTATCTTCATCTGTAACTTTTTCGCCAAATTTTTGATAAAGCACATCTTCTATCTTCCTAGTTTCATTTTGTGCTTCTATTAAGTTTTTAGGGAATATTAGATTTTTATCGATCCAATACTTATTTATAATATCAGAAGCTTCTTCTCCCCAGTGACCATCTGAGATACATATTCTTATAATGCTGTTGTCAATAAAAAGACCAATAGAGTCTTCGTTTATTTCTTTTTTTAATCCAATTATAGTTGCTAACATTAACGAATCGTTAATGTTAACTTTTTCTACATATGCTAAATTAGACGTTCTTTTTGTTGGTAGATGTAAAATTTTATTTATTTGATTTTTATTAAAGAATAATAACATATAAATATGCAAAAAAACAAGCGCGGCCGAAGGCCGCGCTTGTTTTGATTTTAATATAATCTTGATCTTGGTCTAACTTCTCATTACTTAATTAATAAATAATAATTACTTAACGGCTAACTCTACAGCACTCTCCACTTTCATATTGTCTATCTTAGTCATTATTTTCATAACTTCTCTTGGGTAACTGGCTACTACTGTTCCATTATAATAATATAATTTCTCAGCTGTAGTTTTACCAGCATAATAATAAGATGTCTTTGGATTCGCACCACCGAGATTCTTAGCTAGTGCCTCAATAGATTCATCAAATGAATTATATTTTATTTTACATGACCCCCATCCAAATGGATTGTTGTAACATGCAAACTTTCCACCCGTAGTCTCACGCATACCGATAGCAGGTATAAGGTTCCAGTCCACGCCGTACTTTTCAGCGGCTAAGACCATCTTCATGCCGTAACCAGTAAGTGGTAGATTATGTCTTCCATAATACGCATCAATCTTATCTGCCTTTTCTTGTCTTAAGTCTTGGATAGATATTGATACTTCTTCTGCATTTTTATCTGCTTGGAGTATCGCTCCTGGCACTATGTTCATGTCTGCAGTTGGTATTGCAAAGAGTGGCATAAATGCGAGGGACATACCTAATTTGTAACCTAATTTTTTTATTGT
>JAYTMX010000009.1:0-1636 GCA_043728155.1 bacterium | reverse complement strand
AGACTCTTTTGATTTTGTTTCTATATATGACACAACCCTGGCTAAGTTTTTAGCTTCAAATATTTCCCTCTCACTTACGTATCTGTCCAGCTCTATCTGCATTAAAATCTTATCTGTCTCTTCTAATGAAAGGGTACTATTTTCAATAGCATTTGAATTATATACATGATCAGAAATCTCTGTCTCCATTATAATTTTAATTAATGATTCCCTATTTGTAACAAGATTATAGTAACGCTGTCTTAATCCTTGTATTTTTTGGTACTTTTTTAAGGTTTTCATATTTTATATTATAATATGTTTAACGAAAAAAAGCAACATAATCGTTAAAAAGTATAAAATAAGTGTGTTTTTAACGATTACATATTAATTTTTAGTGTATAGAAGCAAAACAAAAACTGACGCGTAGCCAGTTTTTGTTTTGTATTTATTTCTAAAATTAGAATTAACGCTTTGACCAAGTTGGAGCCTTACGAGCTTTCTTGAGTCCTGGTTTCTTTCTCTCCTTAGCTCTTGGATCTCTTTTTAGGAATCCTATTTTCTTAAGAGTAGAACGAAGGTCCTCTTCTTTCTTTACGATAGCACGAGCAAGTCCGTGACGAACTGCTTCGGCCTGTGAGTGTATACCACCACCATTAACGTGAGCACTAACTGCGTATGTTCCAATTAGTCCTGACTTTGGTAGGGCTTCTCTTACTATTACTTGCATCTCACGTGTTGGAAAGTATGCATCTAGCTCTTTATCATTGACGATAAAGGTTACCTTTGCAGACTCGGTTAATCTAACACGAGCTGTTGATGTTTTTCTTCTTCCTATTCCTTCTATATATTTTACTGTTGACATATTTTTATTATTTAAATTTAATTTAGATTAGATATTATTCTGTAATTTCTAAATTCATTAATCTTTTGTCTTGTAATTTATTCTTTGGTAACATACCACTAACTGCATGCTTGATTAATTGTGCAAAGCCATGCTTTTCTACAACTCTTTTAAGTGGCACTTCTTTTAGACCTCCTGGGTATCCAGAATAATTCTTGTGTACGCTGTCTGACATTTTTTTACCGGTAACACGCAGCTTTCCAGCATTAGTTACTATTACTTTTACATCAGAGATTTTATTTTTAACAAAATCGATAGTTGTCTTACCATTAAGTACTACTGCTATTTGACTAGCAAGGCGTCCTAGTGATATCCCTGTAGCATCGATATTTACTATTTTTGTTTCTTTATTATTTGTTGTCATATATTTATACGAATTCTACGATAGCCATTTCTGATGCATCACTCAATCTTTGTCCTTTTTTCATAATTCTAAGGTAACCACCATTTACATCTTTATACTTTGGAGCATACTCGTTAAATAGTTTTGTTACTTCTGTCTCATGATTATAAAGCTTTGCAAGAGCAAGTCTTCTAGACGAAAGAGTTCCCTCCTTTGCATAGGTTACTAATCTCTCAACATAAGGTCTTATTTCCTTAGCACGGGCAAGAGTTGTCTCTATTTTACCATTAAGTATAATAGCGCTAACTAGTCCTTTTATAAATGCGTTTCTTTGGTTCTTTTTTCTACCAAATTTTCTTACTGAATTGTGATGCTTCATACTTTTTTCTTTACTTTAATAATTTTTATCG
>JAYTMX010000008.1:0-8723 GCA_043728155.1 bacterium | reverse complement strand
CCTTTTACATAAGCTTGTATTTTAACTCTGAACCATTCTTTTGGTAATATTTTAAATAACTTTTCTACTGCTTCATCAGCATCCCTGTCCACTCTGTGTTCTGGTACCACTCTTGAAAATGCAGCCACTCTCTCTTCTGCAACAAATAGATCCATACGCGTCACCTGGGCGTCACGCATCTCGGCTGGCTCATACGATACACTAGCGTAACCACTACTTGCAGACTTTATAGTATCAAAATAATTACGCATCAGCTCGCGTAGCGGCATCTCTAGAACTATTCTAATTCTGCTATCTCCCCAGTCCTCCATTTCAAATACTGTCGCCTCATACTCATGATTTAGATTCATAATATTAGACAAGTAGTCATGAGGGGTGATGATAGTAGTTAATATCCACGGCTCACGCACACTCACCACCTCACCATGATCAGGAAAATGTATAGGCGTGTATATCATCTCTGTTTTACCATCTTTTGTTTTTACTTCATAAGTAATAGATGGTGAAGTGACAACGAGGGTCAGGTCGAATTCTCTTTTTAATCTCTCAACTATAATCTCCATGTGAAGCATTCCAAGAAAGCCACAACGAAAGCCACGCCCAAGGGCACCCGACTGCTCCTCTTCATAAGTGAGTGACGAGTCTGATAATCGCAGCTTGTCGAGTGCACGACGCAGATCATCAAAATATTCCTGAAAATCAGGGTATACACTGGCGAACACTAACGGTGTTGGCTGAGTGTATCCTGGATAGGCTGGCATTGGATTCGTTTTTTTGGTTACTGTATCTCCAACACGGGCGACTCCAGGCTCTTTGATTCCAGTTACTATATAGCCTATTTCTCCAGCACTTATCTTATCTGTTTCTAATTTACTTGGTGTGAATATACCCACCTCTTTTACTACAAAATCGTGATTACTAGCTACAAATTTTACTTCATCATTCTTTTTTATAACACCGTCAAGTATACGAGTATACACTATTACTCCTTGATGATTAGAGTATTCAAAATCAAATATCATACCCCTATAACTTGCTCCCTGATTTGCATTCATAATTATACCGACGCTTTCTTTTGGGGCTGGTACTTTTTCAGCTATGACTTGAAGCAGGTCGAGTACGCCCTCACCTGTTTTACCTGAAACTCTGTGTATATCTTCTCTATTACATTTGAGTAGTTTTATGACCTCATCTTCTACCTCTCGTATATTTGCAAGCGGCGAATCTATTTTGTTAAGTACTGGTATGATAGTTAGCTTGGCTTCGCGGGCCATGTCTAGTACCGTCATGGTCTGCGCCTGTACACCCTGAGTGGCATCAACTAGTAATACAGCACCCTCAACAGCGCGCATACTGCGTGATACCTCATAAGAAAAGTCTATATGCCCTGGAGTGTCTATCAGGTTAAAAATATAATCTACTTTTTTGCTTTGCTTTGTTAACGGGTCTATTTTTGGAAGTGAATATTCAAGGCGTACCGGTGTCATCTTAATAGTGATACCGCGTTCACGCTCTAACTCCATACTGTCTAGTATTTGGTCTTGCATCTTACGCTTTTCTACTGTATTAGTAAGCTCGATAAAGCGATCAGAAAGGGTCGACTTTCCATGGTCGATATGGGCTATGATTGAAAAGTTTCTGATATTATCCATATAAATTAGTATTTATTTAAAACTATTTTGCACTCATTTGCTTTTAATTCTAAATTTTGATATTGACATTATATCACATTTTACTTTAAAAGTCTCTTGAGTGATTTTTGGCCGAGTATATACAGGACTAGAACTTGGATCATAGTTGAAATCAAATATGCATAAGCTATAAAAGTATAATCATATTCATTTTTATAAAATATATATAAAGATATCACTAAAAATACAAAAGATAAAATATGTATAAAGGACAGCATCTTTACTTTATGTATCGCCATCATCGCCCGGGCATAATATTGTTCTAAATTAAGAAAAGGAATTGCAACGATTAATATATAAAATAATTCTAAAACCCTCGCATCACTATTATATATAATGCCAACCGCAAATTTAGCCAAAAAGAACATGAGTATAGAAAATATTATAGAATATAAAAATATTTCTTTTACATTCTTTTTTATAGTACTTTCTAAAATATCTATCTCTCCTTTTTCATAATACTCGGAAAGCACAGGAAAGCTAGCAATAGCATAGCTGGTAGCAAAAAACTGCACGCACATGTTAACAAGATTAAGTGCAAAAGTCCAGACAGTAATAATACCAGCCCCAAGTAATCCAGATACTATAGTAATGGAAAACTGCTTAAGTGATATAATTATAAAAGCGATACTGCGCCACCCGGCAACTGGTAATATTTCTCTTATATATTTAAAATCAAAATAAGCCAAATTGACATCTACTCTATTTTTAAATATGAAAATAGAATTAATAAATATGTGTAAAAATGCCCCAATTAAAACTCCATATACTAGTCCCATCAAATTATACTTTTCATACAAAAATACTATACCAAATATAATACCAAGATTGTAAAATATGGGAGCTACAGCATAATAAATAAAGTTCTTATAAGTCTGAGCAAGACATGCAAATAAATTAGACATACCCATAAGCATAGGCTGCACTAACATTAATTTTGTAGCGGCAGATAGCAAAACTAAATTCTCAGGAGTAAAGGCTGGGAATAATCTATGTAAAAACAAATCTAAAGTAAACATTATAATAATAGAAAAAAGTAATATTATACTATTAAAAAAAACAAAAAGAGTTGCGAACTTTTTTTCTAATTCTAATCTACTATTCTTAACAAGTGAAGATGTTAAAAATGGCACAATAACAGTTATCCCCACAAAAGATACTAGCACAGCAATCAGTAAATCTGGAATTTTAAAAGCAGCATTATAGATATCGAGGGTTACCCCAACACCAACAATAGATATGAGCAACTTATCACGTAACACTCCAAGAAGTTGAGATATAAGTGTAAAAATAGAGATTATGGCTGTGTTTTTTAATATCTGCATGATAGGATTTCAATTTTTCTTTTTATATTATAACACAAAACCAAAACAAAGGCCGAGCAAAGCTCGGCCTTTGTTTTGGTTTTGTGTTATCTTTATTTTAAATCTTGATGCTTAATTAATTCTCTATAATATTCTGAATTTTCAAGTAGTTCATTATGAGTCCCACTGGCTACTACTTTACCCAGGTTCATTACAAATATGATATCACTATCGAGAACCGTACTCAATCTGTGAGCGATAATAATAGTAGTCCTACCCTTACTTACATTATCTATTGCCTCTTTTATATATTTTTCATTGACCGTATCTAGCGCGCTAGTTGCCTCGTCAAAGATTAAAATAGAAGGATTTTTAATTATGGCACGAGCAATACCAATTCTCTGCCTTTCTCCCCCACTTAATTTTATACCCCTTTCTCCTATTTCAGTTTCAAATTTCTTTTCTCCAAGCCTGTGATAGAACTCATCTATGCGTGACAGCTTTGCTATATCTTCTAATTTATCTTCTATACTATTTTCTTCTTCCCAACCTTTTAAGGTTTTTTCATTAACACCGAGTAAGATATTATTTTTAATAGTATCATCAAATAGGTCGACGTGCTGCTCTACATAACCTATATGAGTACGCAGGTCACTAGAATTTATTTCTTTTAACTCTACTTTATTTATTTCAATGTTTCCATTTTCATAATCATAAGCCCTGAGTAACAATCTGGTAATCGTAGTTTTACCACTACCACTAGCTCCTACAAAAGCAACTTTCTGCCCACGCTTTATGTTTATGTTAATATTCTCTAATACATTACTGTCACCTTTTGGATATTTAAAACTTAAATTAGTAAAAGTAATATCCCCATCAACAAAATCGTATTTACCATTTTCGTCAAAGTCTGGTTCTTTATCTATAATTTCAAGATATTTATCAAGCTCTACAAAGCGTAGCGGGATCTGTCTTATTGCTCTTAAAATATTATGTATATTATTGTACACGTCATTAATCCAGCTCCAGATAGCATACACCGCGCCAACTGTTATACTACCTTTAAAGAATAAAACTATTACTATTATAAAAGTTCCAGTCCTACTAAAAATCATAAATACACCCCTTCTGTATCCATGAATAATACTCATAACCCAAACATGTCTATGAAAAGTTATCAATTCAAATCTGTTCTTAAGATATTTTTTAAGATAAAATATCTCAGTAGAAAATATTTTTATTAAATGCAAATGCTGAAAAGCTTCAGATCTTATCTTTTTTTGTTTATCCCATCTGTCCTGATTCTTTTTTACTAGTGGTCTGTGCATTTCTGAAAACTTTATACCCCATATAACAACAATAACTAATGTAACAAAAGACCATGCAGCAATTATTTTAGAATAAAAACTTAATGCTATTATAGAAAAAATTATCTGAGCAGATACTGGCAGCATATTCAAAACTATTGTATTTATTATGCTCTCCACAGCTGACTCACCCCTGTTTATAACTTGTAATTTTATAGCACTGTGATCATCTGAATATTGAGAAGCATTTAATTTAAAAATATTTTTAAAACTATATTCTTCTAAAAATTGTTGTATAGCTGTTTCTAATTTATTAAATGCATGAACATCAACATACACACCTATTCTGTTTCTGATAAAAGAAACTAAAGGATAAAGTATTATTAATAAATATATTAAATTAATATCTTTGTTAATTAATGCATCTATAGTTTTTGCCATTATGAGCGTTATACCTATTCCTATCGCCTGATCTAATATAGTTGCAAAGAGTTGTATATAAAAATCTTTATGAAAAGGCTTGAGTAGTTTCCAGAGGCGCCAGGTGGTGTGTAGGTATTTTTGCATGTGAATATTTTTTATTTGTTTTCGTTTTGTTTCTTATTAAATTTGTTTTTACTTTAATTTTAATCTTTATTTTTTTCTTGACTTTTATTTTTTCTTAGTATATAATTTAAATATATCTAAGAAAAAGGCCTTTATGAAGTTTCGTCTTCGTCGAGGGCTTTTTCATTTTTGAGTTCTTCTTTTCTAATAAGACTAATAACTTGTTTAATATAAGTGACTGAATTATTATCCTTTTTAAGTAAATAAGAGCACCTATTAGGGTCTGAAGGAGAAATTATTTTAACTAAAACACCCCTCTCTTTCCAAAACTTTACAAGACTCGCAAAGTCTCCATCGCTTGTTATCAAAATTGCTTCTGATAAATTATTTTCAATAGTATCAACTGTACCTTTTATTGAAATATCAACATCACAATTTGCTTTTATTTTAGCCTCTTCTTTATTAAAAATTGCTTCTTTGAAAATATATTTATATCCTATTTTTTTATTCTCTTCATAAATACTATTATATTTTTCTAAAAATCCTGTAAAAATAAAAATATTTTCTGGCTTATATTTCCCTTTTAGCCAAATATAAAATTTGTGAAAATCTATTTCTTCATTTCTTTTCTTTGTTTCTATTGTCAGATTAGCTAGGTCTATGTAAACTTTTTTCATCTCAATATTATAACATAAAAACTAAGAGCCGCGCGAAGCGCGGCTCTTAGTTTTTCTAGCTATCAAATAAGCCGAATTCTGTTCTGCACTTTTTAACCCAGTAGGTGATCCTGCTAGATCAAAAATGCATAAGTAAATATCTTTCTTGCTTGTACGTTACCATACAAATCATTTGCGACGACTCTCTTATATATTATAAAAATATTATAGAGCACGGTCTTGCACACGAGTAAGCATTTAGCCGTTTCAGCCGAACTTAATCGGGTCGTTTCTGTTCGCAGCTCGCGTATTACTACGTATGGGTGTTACCCATTACTTTTGTTCACAAAATTGTAAACTGTGTGTTCGGACTTTCCTCACTCACTGATATAAAATCAGATATGCGCATTTACTTTTGATAGCAATATTACTATAACACACAAAGTACATATACGCAAATAAAAATTACCCACCTTCAGCACCGAGCCCCGACACTATTCTTACAAACTAAAAGAAAAAATATGTGCATAAAAATAACTTTTAATTAACTTTTTAATATATAATATACTTAAGAATAAGTAAAATAATAATATACAAAATAATATATAGTATGATAAAAGAAAAATTAGATTTTTTAGGAATAGGAGACACAGTGGTAGATGCTTTTATAAGATTAGTTGACGCCCATCTGGAAGAGGCTGATCATGTCAAATATAATGAACAGCAATTATGTATGCCATTTGCGAGTAAAGTTCCATATGAATCAGTAACAGTTATCCCAGCAGTTGGTAATAGCGCTAATGCAACCGTCTCAGCGGCAAGACTTGGACTAAAAGCAGGCCTATTAACATTTTTAGGTAATGACGTTAACGGCCGCGAATGTAAATTCCAATTAGAATCAGAACATATTAATACTGATTATCTTATTATGGAAAATGGGAAATTCACTAATTATCATTATGTCCTGTGGTTCAAAGATGAGCGTACGATACTCATTAAGCATGAGACATTTAAAACTTACTTGCCTGATATTGGCTGCCCTAAGTGGATTTACCTTTCTTCACTTGGTGAACATGCTAAGGACTTACATTTTGAATTAGCCGCATATCTTGAAAAAAATCCAGAAGTTAAGCTCGCTTTTCAGCCGGGAACTTTTCAAATAAAAATGGGACCAGTTGTATTAAAAGATGTATACAAGCATACTGAATTTTTCTGTTGTAATGTAGAGGAAGCTCAGAAAATATCTTCTAACCCTACTCGTGATATGAATATACTACTAAGTGAGATGCAAAACCTTGGTCCAAAAATAGTATGTATAACTGATGGCAAGATGGGATGTTATATGAGATACAACAATGAAAACTATTTTATGCAAACCTATCCAGATAAAAATCCACCATTTGAGCGTACAGGTGCTGGTGATGCATTTTCAAGTACATTTACGGCTTGTCTTGCTCTTGGCATGACACCACTAGACGCCATACGTTACGCCCCAATTAACTCGATGAATGTAGTCCAGTATGTAGGTGCTCAAAAAGGATTATTATCTTTAAAAGAAATAGAAGTCTACTTAGCGAGTGCTCCTGAGTCCTACCAAGTAATAAAAATATAGTATACTAAAAATTATACTATAACTCCCTTTATAACTATAAATTTTTCTAGCTTCCCATTATTCTCCTCTAATGTTAAAAGTGCTTGTGTGCTGCTTATTTTTTCTATGGTTAATGATTTATTTTCACCTTCTGAGTAACAGTCTAACTCTCTACCCTGATTAGTTAATCTTAATTCCTTTATAAATTTGTTTCCATTTATGGTTAAGTATTGCATACTGATATTATGCTTAATAAAAAGTTCATCAGGATTAATATTATTCATATATAATTCTATATACCCTACTGGATTATTTAAAATCTTATTTTCTATATCTTTATTTACTTCTTCTATTTTTATTTCTAACTCTTTTTTATTTTTCTCTCCGCCCATATCAAAAAAAGAAACTTTAACTTCTGATAAATCATTTGTTATCTCAAATTTATCATTCATTCCTTTAACTATTTTGGCATAATTATGATTTTCTCCGAACCAAAAGGAACCGTCAAAAAGACTGTCTATTATATTTTTATTTAAAAAAGATTTTCTAATATTTGTCATGCTAATTATTTTTTGTTTTAGTTACTATGTAATAAGTCCAAAGTTTTATTAACTATACTTTCTGCGTCTATCTCATACTCTTTGTATAATTCCTGTACAGTGCCTGACTGGCCAAATCTATTTTGCACACCGAGCATTTTTACTTTTGTTGGATTGTCTTCTGATAGTATCTCACAGATAGCCGATCCAAGGCCACCTACTACTTGATGTTCCTCGACTGTTACTATCTTTTTATTGTTAATAGCGAATCTGACTAACTGTGCCCTGTCTATATTTTTAATACTGTGCACGTTCATAACTGAGACCGACACATGATGATTTTCTTCTAAGTCTTTTGCAGCTTTTAATGCCTCATAAAGTATTGGTCCTGTAGCTATGATTCCAACTTTATTATTAGAAGTATTTTTACTTGTATGGACTATCTCCCCTATGCCATTTATGGGCTCATAATTACTTTCAAAGATGACCGGTGATTTCTCACGAGCGAGCCTGATGTACACTGGTCCATCTATTTTATAAGCAAGTAAAGTCAACTTATAGGCCTCGACATAATCAGCTGGTGAGAATATTGTAATATTAGGTATGGCTCGTATTATAGCCAGGTCCTCGAGGGCCTGATGTGTGCCCCCATCAGGCCCGACAGACAGTCCAGCGTGAGCGCCGACAATTATAACTTTTCTGTCATTGTAACAGATAGTAGTTCTAATCTGCTCCCAGTTACGCCCAGGATTAAACATGGCATAACTGGCGATAAACGGCACACATCCCATCGCACTCATACCACTCGCTACCGACGCCATATTTTGCTCAGCTACGCCCATTTGGAAGAATCGGTCTGGATAGACATCTCTGAATTTATGCATTTGCACGCTCTCGGTCAAATCAGCACAAAGAGCAACAACTTCTAAATTCTCTTTTCCAAGTTGTAAGAGAGCATCACCAAATCCCTCGCGAGTTGCTTTTGTTTCTACATCTTTATCAAAAATATTTTTCTTTAACATATATTAATCGTTATTTAGTCTCCCATACATGGTACGCATACCCTCGATTGCCTGATCAGCTTCTTTT
>JAYTMX010000007.1:0-6248 GCA_043728155.1 bacterium | reverse complement strand
GAATATATGCTTAAAAACATTTCACGTGAAAGGGTTCGTGATGAATTCTCAAAGATTTTAATGACGTCAGTTCCGAAAGCAGCAATAGAACTAGCTCATAGTCTTAGCGTATTAAAACATGTTTCACATGAAATAGAAGCAGGACTTGGAGTTAATCAAAATCAGGCACACAGTTTTGATGTTTGGGAACATAATCTTCGCACTTGCCAGCATGCAGCAGATAAGGGGTGGCCGTTAGAACTTCGCCTTTCGGCGCTATTTCATGATGTCTCTAAGCCTGAGACAAGGAGATTTAGCAAAGAAAAGAGTGATTATACATTTTACGGGCACGATGTGGTAGGGGGTAGAGTTTCACGTGAAATATTAGAGCGCTTAAAGTACCCAAAAGAGACAGTAGAATATGTTTCGGGCATGGTCCGATGGCATATGTTCTTTTCGGACACTGAGCAGATATCGCTTTCAGCCGTTAGAAGGTTAATCAGTAATGTTGGAAAGGATAGAGTCTGGGATTTGATGGACCTGCGTATATGCGACAGGGTAGGAACAGGTAGACCAAAAGAAAATCCGTATAGATTTAGAATGTATAAAAGTATGGTCGAGCAGGCCATGACTGACCCGGTTACGCTTAAGATGATGAAAATTAGTGGTGAGCGCATTATGAACGTTACTGAGGAATCGCCAGGACCCAAGATTGGACTCATTTTAAATGCATTATTTTCAGAAGTATTAGAAGATCCAACTAAAAATACAGTAGAATATCTAGAGGGTAGAGCGTTACACATGAAAACACTCGAGTCAAAAGAACTCAAAACACTGGCTGATTCAGGAAAAGAGGTTATGCAAGAAAAAAATGCTGATCAGGTAGCTAATATTCGTAAAAAGTTTCATGTGAAATAGTTAAGTAAATGAAAAAAGCACATGTAAATGAAAGAGGGAAGCATACGACAGTTATCGAGTCCTCACAGGATATATTATTAGCTTTTTGTAAGATAAAAGACATAAAAGTGGCGCCAGGTAGAATAAATGCTGGAGTTGGCGCCAAGTCAAAGTCGGTTAAGTTTAAGCAGATAAACTTAGAATTATACGAAATGGTAATAACAGTAAAAAGTCAGAGACAAGAATTTAAAGTGTTCACTAATAAAACTTTTGCAGAATTAGAGTTTATCTTTAAAAATAACAAAGATTTAAAAGACTGGAATGTTAACTACATAGACATAAGTAACACCATTTAAAACTTTGCCTTTTATATTTCATTCGTCCAATAAGTCGTCATGGTATAATATACTTAGAATTTGTAATTTATGACGGAAAAGAAAAGTGATAATATAGATTATTTAGATAATCTTGGGGGACTTAGTAAAAACTTCTTTAAAAATAGGGGAGTCGTTACACGAGAAACGCAGGAAAGGTTTTTGAATCCTAACTTTGAGACAGATTTACATAATCCATTTGACTTTGTCGACATGGAAAAAGCTGTAATTAGAATAAAGAAAGCTTTAGATAATCAAGAAAAAATGCTAGTATATACTGACTATGATTGCGACGGAATACCTGCAGGAACTATATTACATGATTTTTTTAAAAAACTAGAAAGCTCTAAAAGACTAAAAGACAAAGATTTCACTATTTGTTTTGATAATTACATACCACACAGGCACAAAGAAGGGTATGGACTGCACACAAAAGCTATAAATGAGTATATAAAAAAAGGTTTCACACTTATGATTACTGCTGATCTTGGCATTACTAATATAAAAGAAGTAGCTTTTGCTGAAGAAAATGGTATGAATGTCATACTGACTGACCACCACTTACCGTTACACAAGAAACGTGAGGAGAAAAAAGATAAAGAAATTAAAAGTTATAAAGAGACTGAAATAAATGAAAACAAAGCAATAGATTTAGTTGAAGATTTACCTCAGGCATATGCACTGATTAACTGTCAGGTAAACCGAGAAACATATAAAAATAAAGGACTTTGTGGGGCAGGTACTGCTTGGAAGCTGTGTAACGCATTTCTAACAAAATACAGAGATGAATATGGAGTGCAAAAAGGCTGGGAAAAGTGGCTGCTCGATATGGTGGCACTGGCAACTGTCGCGGATATGATGCCACTCACTGGTGAGAACAGGGCACTTGTCCATTATGGATTAAAAGTATTACAAAAGTCACCTAGACCGGGGCTTCAAAAATTACTCATCCTAGCAAAAGAAAAGCAGAGCGATATAACTGAAAAAACTTTGTCTTTCACCATCGCACCAAGGGTTAACGCTGCATCGCGACTAGACCACCCAATGAAGTCATTTTTCATGTTATCTGGTGCCAATAAAACAATCGCTGAGACCATGGGGCATGCAGAAGAGCTTGAAATAATAAATAAAAATAGAAAAGGATTAGTAGAAGATATTTCAAAATATGTAAGCGGTAATATAGAAAAATATGAAGGTGAGCATATAGTATTTGCTGGAAATAAAGACTGGCCACTTGGAGTTGCTGGATTAATTGCTACCAAGCTAGTGGAATTAACCGGGAAGACTAGCTTTGTCTGGGGACTAGATGAGCAAGGGGTTGTAAAGGGTTCATCTAGATCAGGACTAGACAAGATAAGTGTCATGGACTTAACGGCGAGTATTAGTGACAAGCTTATACACTTTGGGGGTCACGAAGCGGCAGGAGGCTTTGCTTTTATAGATGGTAAGCAGGAAGAGGTAGAAAAGTTGTTAAATCAAAATTATAAAAAATTATTTTTAGATAATAAAGAAAATTCTAAAACAAAGATAAAAAATAAAGTTAGAGACATAAGCAGAGAAGTAATTAAAAAAGAAAGTGAAAAAAGTAGAGAGGGTAGCAAGAAAAATATTGTAGAAAATAATGCCTCAGAAATAAAGTTTGATTTTGAATACAAGGGAGAGAATCTTTATAAGTTATACCAAGAGCAAGTAAAACTTTCACCATTTGGAATGGGAAACAATGCACCTGTTTTTAAGTTAGTGGGGGAGGGTTCGGTTCGTGAATTTGGAGAAAATAATAAACATATAGAGGTGAGTGTAAAAATAATAGAGGGAAGTGATCTAGGTCAAGTCCAAATAATAAAATGGAATGCAGATAAAAATGTAAAAGAGAAAGTAAAAAATTCTAAAATATTTTATGCTAACCTAGAAAAAAATAATTGGAAAAATGGACATAAGTTTATGCTAGTAGATTGTGAGTAGAATAATGAACCCAAGCATAATAATTATAAATAAAAAATACTATCCAAATATTAATAAGGTGGTATTTTTTTATTTTAATTATAAAAATGTTATAATAAAATAAATTAATCTAAAATATTTTATGAGATACGAAGCGTACACAGATGGAAGTAGTAGAGGTAATCCAGGACCAGCCGGATGGGGATGTATAGTTATGAGCGATACAAAAGTTCGTGAGTATAATGGGGCAAGCGAGAGGGCTACAAATAATCAAATGGAAATATACGGGGTACTTTACGCTATGAACTTTGCAGTTGCAAATCTGAATCAAGATACTGAGGGGGATGAGATAGAAATATTTTCTGATAGTGAATACACAGTGAAGGGATGCAGTACTTGGGTGCATGGATGGGTAAAAAATAATTGGAAAAATTCACAGAAAAAAGAAGTGCTTAATCGTGACCTGTGGGAGAATATATGGAAGGCAATGAATGACCTAAAATATAAAAACATAAAATTCAAAGTCACTCATGTTAGGGGTCATAATGGCCACATACATAATGAGAGGGCAGATGTGATTTGTACCGGTGCTGCACTTAAAAATAACCCAGAATTATTTTCAGGAACAAGACTCGCTTATGATAAATTTTTAGAAAATAAAGAATAAGTAAATATAAAAGTCTAAAATAAATATAATATAAATTATATTTATTTTTATATAAAAAAATTAAAACTCACAACATGTTAACAAAAATATTAGCTATTAGTAGCCTCGGGATGTTACTTGGGTACCTGTCTGGATATAATTTAACTTACTCATCAGCACTTATAAAGTTATCCTCGATAATTATATTTATTAATTTGTTTTTTATAAAAAAATCTCTTAAAGATTCTAATTTAAAATTAATTTTAATATCAAGTAGTGTATTTATTTTGTTCTTTATAGTTTCTAGTGTACGTGGAAATATTTTAAAGAAAGAATTTGTAAGTATTAATAAAAAAGAAAACCTGATAATAAAAGTCTATGATATAGTAAAAAAAGATAATACTCAAATTATAAAAGCAAAGATTTTAAGCAACAAAGAAATATTGGGAGTAGAGGGTGATCTTGGGCAAAAATCAAATGAAACCAATAGAACAGTAAACTTGGTCTCTAAAGAGAGGGGTAATTCTGGAGAGAATAATTCTTTTAATAATTTGGGAAAAGAAAAAATTTTGGGAAACATAGCTATATATACCTTTTCACAAGAAAAGTACATACCGGGCAATATTTTAACTGTGGAAGGTAAGATACAAAATGAATTAATCATTTTGCCTAAAAAAGAAAGTGAAACCTATTTCGATCAAAATAGTGGTAGAAGCTTTAATTTACTTAATTACTGGAATACTAGAAATGTTAATTTTGTGAGCATGTATCCAAAGTTAAAAATCTTAAATAATAATTTAGAAATAGGTTCAGGTTCAGAAATAAAATTAGAAAATAATCAAGAAATAAACTTAGAGAGTAATAATAATTTTTTAATAAATTTACAAGATAAAGTATTTTTATACTCATATAATTTTAGGAACTATTTTTACGAATCACTTAAAAAGAGTTTAGATAATTTTGATGCTGGTATAATCATGGCGATGCTTTGGGGTGATGAAAACAATATTAGCCGTGAGACAAATAATATATTTAAAAATACTGGAACCTCGCACATATTAGTACTCTCTGGATATAATTTGATAGTAGTCGCAGCCTTTGTTAGTTTTATCTTTAGAAAGTTTTCTCTTAGAAAAAAAGTTATAATCTCGGTATTATTTATAATAATATTTTTATTATTAGCACATACTAGTAGTCCAGTTTGGAGGGCTAGTATTATGTCACTCTATACTATGTTAACAATTTTATTTCTAAAAGAAAGTAATGCAAAGCTCGCACTTTGGATTACTTGTTTTATATTTATTATTTACTCTCCGAGTGTTGCAATGCATGACGTATCTTTTCATCTTTCTTTTTTAGCGACGCTTGGTATTATTTATTTCTATTCAGAATTAGAAATGTTAATAAAAAATAAATTATTTACAAAACTAAAAGATGGTAAAAAAGAAAATAGAGAAAAGTATAAAAAGTGGGAGTTGTTAATTTCAATTATTTTAGTCGCTGTGTGTGCTAATATTTTAATTGCTCCGTATTTAATTTTTCAATTTGGCTATTTTAAATTTTCTTCTATTTTATTTTCTATCTTAGTTACACCTATTGTTCCTGTAATTATGTTACTAGGATTTATAATTGGAAGCGTAAATATTTTTATAAATATATTTCTAGGTTTTAATATTTATTTATTAAATATTTTATCTAAATTAATTTTACTAATAATAAAATTATTTTCTTTATTTTTAGAATTCATGATAAATATAATTTTTAATTTTTTAAAATATTTTTCAGAAAGTTCAGCTATTATTTCTAATTCAATAAATTTTTCTGCTTTAGTTTTTTTATATATAATTATTTTTATAATATATAATTATTTAAAATTTGTAAATAAAAATAACTAGAAATTAATCTAATTATTTTGCAACCTAAAATTTGTTCTTTAAGCTTTTATTTTTCTCTTTTAGAATTATTTTTCCTATAAACAAAAAATCCGATTATTATATAAATAAAAGTTACTATTAAATAAAATTCTAAAAGAGAAGATTCTTTACCAAAATAGAATCCCAGATAAGTAACTGCTGCTGCCCAAAGTAGTGAACCTAAAAAGAAAATGATACCAGCTCTTAAAAAAGAAATTTTAGAGATACCACAAATTATAGGCACTAGGACTTTTATGCTTGGTGTGAGCTTTCCAAGTATTAGCCAGCCCCACCATTTATTTTTAAAATAAGAATTATATTTCTCCAGAACTTCATTATTGATATTCAAAGTTTTAGCTAATTTTGAATTAATAAAATCTGAGTTATTATAGATCAATTTATAAAGTATTAGATTGCCTAAAGTATTACCAAAGGCCCCAAGAAGTATGGCTATATAAAAATTAAAAGAATTAATATTGATTAAGTACCCAAGAGTTA
>JAYTMX010000006.1:0-1740 GCA_043728155.1 bacterium | reverse complement strand
CGTAACTCGATCGCATGCATTTCTAGTTTTTTTATTTCTGCGTCAGTAGTATTCATAATTACATTATACTTTATAAAAAATAAAAACACATCATTTTACTGATGTGTTTTTGTGGATAGTGTTTTTATTTTCTTCTTATTTAAAATATTTAGCACATCTGTGATGTTAAGTTAGTTACTGAATTACTTAGATTTTGTATCTCTTGATTACTTAGCGGTGTATTAATTCTATTTACATTTTCCGGGGACACAAAACTGAAAGTTGTAACTGAGTTTATGTTTGTAACATTTGGAGCTTGACTAATATTTTGCATTTTATATTTTAAAAATTTGTTTTGAAACTAAGAAGAAACTTTTTTAATATCTCAATTATACTCCTCATGAAAAATAAAAACAATCTTTTAAAAGTTCTCATAATGTGTTATAATCTTTCTATTCACAAAGTCTTTATATTTTACTAGACTTACTAGTAATTTATAACTTTTGTGAGTATTACCTGATCGTCTAATGGTAGGACAGCAGCCTTTGAAGCTGTTAATCTTGGTTCGATCCCAAGCCAGGTAGCAAAAGAATGTTCCCGTTTAAACTTATGTATAGAAAGAAAAAATAATTTTCTACTCCACCATACTCTCTACCCCGTTCTCAATTAAAATTGCCTGCACGTCGCTAAGTTTTTTAAGAATTACATTATTTTCTATTTCGAATTTCTTAATCTCTTCGTCTCCCTTGTTGTCATTATAATGTGGATAGATAATGGTATTAGTTAGGTTAAGTCCAGCTAAGTCTTTCAGTTCTATATAATTCTCATCACCATTAACTACTGCTGAGGCAATAGACGGACCAGCGATGATGCTGCCCGCACTGACACCAACGTAAACTCCGCCTCTGTCTAATAATTTTTCTATAGATGATTTTAGATTAGACTCCTTGGCATATTTGAGTAGTGTAAAAGTGTTACCACCACAGACGTATATTACTCCATATTTTGAAAAGTCTTTTTGAGGGTCTACTTCTATATCAACAAAGTCTATATCAGTAAAACCCATATCTACAAATTGCTTATAAGCTAAGACTGCATACTGATCCTTTTCTTTGTCATATGACGCAGTGGTTATTATGGCAACGGGCTGATTATAATTATCACCTGCCAAGTCTTTGAACTTATTAGTTATCGCATCCGAATTAAATCCTCCTGAAGTTAATAGTATCTTTCTCTTATCTAGAATCTTAACTTGCGCCTGATTTGGCATACTAGGTTTTTTATATAATTTGTACAAAGCAAAAGCTGACATGCAAATTAATATAATAAGTAAAGCATATCTAATATAATCTTTTTTACTATGTATCATCTTAATATTATATCATGATTTTATGCTATCATAATACTTAGAAAGACAACTATATTCTCATTCGTATGTTTCCATTTAAATTCAAATCCATATACAAAAAAGTTGTTAAAAAAACTAGAGTTAAAAAAGTACGCAAAGTGCGTGGTATACTCGCCACTAAAAAATACATAGAACACAAAGAAGTGGCGAGAAAAATAGTCTTAGAAAAATTAGAAGTGTATAAAAATATTTATCTAAAACTGGGTTATGATTTATCTTTTAACCGAGTTGCAATCAGGGACACAAAAACAAGGTGGGGATCGTGCTCAAGTAAAAAGAATCTTAATTTTAATTACAGATTAGCGCTATTGCCCTCACACTTAATAGACTATATAGTAGTGCATGAACTGTGT
>JAYTMX010000005.1:0-1832 GCA_043728155.1 bacterium | reverse complement strand
AGCAAAATAATATGTTTCTGGATAAAGGTAGCCATTATATTCTTTTGCATAATTGTAAAACTCATTATAATTAATGCCAAAAATTTTGTTAACTCTGGCTGATACCTCTTCCAAGGTAAATCCTTCTGGTATAGTCATACTGATTCCTGGAGTATAATTTTTTTTATTAACTATTATATCTAACACTCCGAGCATATTTATTTTCTTTATGCCAAAATTATATTTTTTAATATTATAATTACCATAAACTATTTGCTTTTCTCCTAATTTTAATTTAAGTAACAACTTAAATATATTCTTAGATTTTATAATATTTTCTAAGTATAGATTTTCAGAGACAGAGTTAATAGTATCTCCATTTTTAATTTCAAAAGAATAATTGTTATCTATATTAACTGGATATAATATAATATAACTCAAGTAAAATAAAATACCCGCTATTATTCCTATTATATATTTTAAGTACTTATTATTAATATACATGATTTTTATATACGACTTTTCTATTCTTATGTATTATATCATAAGTAAAATTACTTATCTAACATAATATTTTATATTGTTTACAGTTATCTTGGTAAGTTATTAGGAGCATCACTCTTTAAGCTGTCTACCCTCTTAATTCCAGGCGTAGTAGCAACTGATCCTGGCAGATGCCACAGTGAGGCTATTTCCTCTAGGTTGAGCGTCATTAATTTTGGATGCGGATGGTCAAATGGGTATAAGAAACCTTCCCACATTAACCTAAACATCTTTCTAAAACCAAGCGATCTTTTAAAAAATTTAACATCCATTTGCCAATCTATACCTACCCCATCTTGAAACCAACGTGCAAAGAATGTTTTAGATTTACTTCTATCTTCTAAGTGTGGATAAAATGCATCGCGCTCAACATAAGATTCGAACATCTCTTCACTCCTCCATGGGACACGTCTCTTATAACTATTTTGCCAACTGTAATCATAAGGGTCAGTAGGAGACGGAACAAAACTGTTATATCCTGGACCTGTATACTGTTTAAAAATAGATAATAGAGACTGAACATTAGGTCCAACATTAGCTTTTGGTGCCTCAGCCACGTACATAACACGTATTAGTGATCGCATGAGCGGCTTACTTAACTTTCTATTAATCATTTTTATCTCATCCTTGAACTCCTCGACTATTTCCATTTCTTTTAATGATTCTCCTCGCATGACGTCGTCTCTTTGATATGATTGCTGCACTTCTTTCATTATATCTTTTCCATTTTCGTCTTTTTCGCCAGTCTTTTCCATTCTAGTTTTTGCATAACCATAATCATCAAAAATCAAATCTCCTTTTTTAAATTTTGGCTCTGATATTTTTGATCTAATTTGTTTCTTCCTTTCTTCTGCTAACTCTTTTAAGGTGAACCCTTCATGTGTGAACTTATTTTGATAAGTTTTAGAAAAAGCTTTGTCGTCGAACTTACCAGTATCTTGGAGTATCAGTTGATACCAAGCATATTCACCCTTTCTCATACTACCCATCCATTCTAATATTGGAGTGAGCGGGTCATGTTCATATATTTCTTTTGGATCCTTATCTTGCTTATAATCGATATAAGTTTTAATCATTTTAAAGTCTGCCGGCATATCGAGCGGTTTCTCATCCACTCCTTTGTTCTTATCAGCAGTCACTCTTTCTTCAGAAATCTTATCGTTTTTATTTATTTTAGGTAATGTGAATTTTTCTCCAAAAGTATTAGTCAGTCCCCAGACGTTAACGTCTGTCTGTCTGTGGTCATAGAATATTTTGGTTACATAGTCATCAGCTTCTCGTATTTCTATGTTAGGATACTGAGAATAAAA
>JAYTMX010000004.1:0-7489 GCA_043728155.1 bacterium | reverse complement strand
ACTTCTAGTATTTCTTTTCTTTCACCTCTGTCTGGCAGGTCTATGATTATCCTCCTGTCAAAACGTCCAGGACGAAGTAGCGCAGTGTCGAGTACGTCTGACCTATTTGTCGCTGCCATGACTATTACTTTTTCTGTTTTTTCAAAACCATCCATCTCAACTAATATCTGATTTAATGTCTGTTCACGCTCGTCATTACCACCACCAACACCAACTCCGCGACTACGCCCTATACTATCTATCTCATCTATAAATATAATTGCTGGGGCTGATTTTTTAGCTTCATTAAAAAGATCACGCACACGTGACGCACCAACTCCGACGAACATCTCAACAAATTCTGACCCAGAAAGATGAAAGAATGGTACCTTTGCTTCACCAGCTACTGCGCGGGCAAGGAGAGTTTTACCAGTTCCAGGAGCACCAGTCATTAGCACCCCTTTTGGTATTACGGCTCCAATTTCTAAAAACTTTTCTGGCTTTTTCAGGAATTCTACTATTTCCATAAGTTCCTCTTTGGCTACTTTCGCCCCGGCAACGTCTGCAAATGTTACTTTCGCCTCTTTGTCATCAGGCATTATTTTCTTAGCTCTAGTATTCCCAAAACTAAGTGCACCCATGTTCGCACCTTTAACACTTTTAAGCAACATAAAAATCATAAGGCCAAAAAATAATATCGGTAAAAATATCGCAGCCACCCCAACATACCCTTTCCAGGCTGACTCTTCTCCTATACTAACCTTAAGATTAGATATACTACTAGTCGATGCTCCGTAATCTTTGAGCGTCTCTATTACACCAACTCCATACTCTTTTTTACTATTTAGGGTTGTAGTTGCAGGTAGAGCTTGTAAGATTTCTAATTTATCATTTACCACTTTTATCTCACTTACCTTGTTGTCATTTACGAGTTTGGATAATTCTGAGATAGTTATGCTTTTATTATCTACACTCTTTTGCGTTATGTATGGATACACAAAAATAGCTAATATTAAAAATATAGTTAACCACCAATTTATTAAAAAGCTTTTTACTTTACTAAGAAAATCTTTAGATTTTTTAGCATTATCATCTTTACTATTTTTATTTATATTCATCATGATATTATATCATAATCAAAAGTTTTGTGCTCTCGGCAGGAATCGGCTTTTTTCTTTTGTGCTCTCGGCAGGAATCGAACCTGCATCGTGGGTACCGCAAACCCATATTCTATCCATTGAACTACGAGAGCTGCTTGAAAATAAATGGCGGCAGCGTAGCTGCCGCCATTTATTTTCTTAAAACTATTTGCTAATTTTAGCAACGGCTTTTGCTAATCTACTTTTCTTTCTGTCAGCTTGTCCTTTTTTGATTGTTCCTCTTTTTGCTGCTTTGTCTAGTGCCTTAAAAGCAAGACCAAGGTCAGCTACAGTAACAACTACTTTTTTAGCTACTTTTGTACGTACAGATTTTACTTCTGCTTTCATTTTGTTTTTAATTCTGTCATTTACCACACGCTTTCTATCTGATACGCGAAGTGCTTTTTTTGCTGATTTGGTTATTGCCATATTTTTGTATATTATTGTTTTAAGTTAAACTTTTGTAACTTTTTAAAGTAGCTACAAACTTTTTTAGACACTGATTATTGATATTTATATATTAACACATTTTTAATATTTTTTCAATAGAAAGGTGGTTCAACTAGTATGTTATAATACTATTAAGAAAAAACAAATAAAAAAATAGTATGATAGGAAATCTAAAAGGCACAATAATAAATATAGATGACAAGAGCATAATCTTAGAAGTCGGAGGATCCGAACATGGAATTGGTTATGAATTATTAGCATCATTATCTTTTTTATTAAAATTAAAAGTAGGCGACATTATTAATATTCCAATACACACGCATGTCCGTGAGGATCAGATTACCCTTTTTGGCTTTGAGAATATTAGCGAAAAAGAATTATTTAGAAAGTTAACTAGTGTTAGTGGTGTCGGACCAAAATCAGCGCTAACCATGTTATCCATTGCTACTCCTAATACTATTATCCGCGCTATTGAAAGTGGCTCATCCGATAACTTTCCAAAGACTCCAGGTATCGGTAAAAAAACTTTAGAAAAGATGATACTGGACCTAAAAGGTAAATTTGATAATATTGTTATTGAAAATGAAAGTGAGGATATGCGTAATGCCAAGATGGCCCTCGAGACCCTGGGTTACAACGCGCGTGATATATCTCAGACACTATCTACCCTGCACCCTGAATTATCTATGAGTGACCTGATAAAAGAAAGTCTTAAGATTTTAAGTGGTAAATAATAAATAAGCAAAAATAAAACCCCAAAAGTAATTTTGGGGTTTTGTGTTAACTAACTAACTTGTGTTAATTAGTCACAGACTCTTCGGCATACGTTAGCACGCCAATCACATACATCTCTCATTTGACACTGAGGAGGCTGATAATACCTTGGTGGTGGCTGATAATAAGTAGGTGGCTGATATTGTGATGGTTGATAATAAACTGGTGGTTGATATCGTGGCACACAATACGGGCTCGGGTTACCATAATAATCATTACCCCACTTTGGATCTTGACCTGCTCCGCAGCCTGGATGATACAAAGTCTGCGCAAAGGCTCCTCCGCTTATAATAAGCAGTAGAACGACAAAATTAAAAGAACGTAACTTCATAAGACACCTTTCTGAAACTATAAGTTTCTAAAAACAGAGAAGATTATATATAGTATGCGAGTTAAGTAAAATATTGCATCTACTTAACTTATTAATTAAGTATATATACATTAATATATTTTGTCAATTTATTAAAAATTTATTTTAAAAATAAAAAAACCCTCAAGTCCATACAAAATAAATTTGTAGAATACTTAAAGGGTTTTGTGTTAGCGGCAAGGAGCTTGGACAGGTCGTCCATACATGTCTTGAAAGTTACAGTACCGCACCGATGGTGCAGGTATCACTTGGCTACGTAATGACTGGTTACATGTATCCCCGCACCAATTTGGCTGTGGTTGGTACTGTGGTTGCTGTTGCTGATACTGTGGTTGTTGAGGTTGTTGCTGATACTGTGGCTGTTGTGAGCCACCATAACAAGGACGGCTTCCGTCCGAGAAGTTCCATAACTGCTGACCTGCTGGGCAAGCTTGCTGTTGTTGCGGTTGATATTGAACCTGTTGTTGTTGCGGTGCATAGATACTGTTGCTGCCTTGACCACCAATCATAACTTGACCAACCTGACCATTTGAAACAAATGGTATTCTTGCTTGGCCTTGTAAGCCTCCACTACCTGCGCAACCGGTGATTAGCGCTGCCACAACTAATGTTGCGGCCAAGAAAAAAGAACGAAGGAAATTTGAGTTCATTACGAACCTTTCTGGGACTTTATCCCGAAAAATGAATTTAAAATTGAGTTATTTGGGACATTATTATCTCATTTAACTTATGTATATATTATATACTTATTTATTATTTTGTCAATGGGTAAACTTTATTCTAATCCTAGAAACTCGTTTTTGTAACTTTTCCTAATGTTAAATTGATTAAAGTTAAATGAAGCAACTATGCCAAGTGAGATACATCCCGAGATAAAATGAGACCCTCCGTATGACATAAAAGGGAGTGGGATACCAGTAACCGGCATCACCCCCATATTCATACCGATGTTAATAGTCGAGTGCACAAATATCCAAGCAAAGACACCTGTTCCAATCAGTGATAAAAAGTTGTCATTTTGACTCATAGATATAAACAGGACTCGGAGCAATATAGTGAGTATAAGCAAGCATAAGATAATAGAGCCAACTAGTCCCCACTCCTCAGCAAAGGCCGCAAAGATAAAGTCCGTTCTATATTCTGGTAAAAAGTTAAGGCGTGACTGAGTACCGTATCCCACACCTTTTCCAAGTAAGCCGCCAGAACCGATCGCTATCTCGGACTGAAACACATTATACCCACTGCCACGCACATCACGTAATGGGTCTAAAAAAGTCAAGACTCTTTCTTTTTGATAATCTTTAAAAACACTAGTCCAAAGTATGGCTAGGGTTATGATTCCCATCACACACATTGCACCGAAATGCTTTTTAGAAAGTCCAGACATGCTAACCATGATAAACCAAATTAAGAGCATCACCATCGCTGATCCAAAGTCAGGCTGAAGCAGTGTTATAGCAACCGGAATTGCAGTGTAAAAAAAACTAACTATAATATGTCTGACGTACTTTATCTCGACATGTCTCTTTGAAAAGTATTTGGCTAGTAAGATAATAAGTGAGAGCTTAACAAAGTCCACCGGTTGAAGAGAAAAGAATCCAAAATCAAGCCATGCTTTTGACCCCTTAATCGCTGATCCAAATACAAGAGTTGAAGCTAGTAATACATTGGTGACAGAATAAAAGATGACTACACTTTTTGTATTTTTAAGAAAAGAAAAGTCTATCTTGGATATTATCAAAAATAATGTAGTACCGATAATAATCCAGATAATCTGCTTATAAAAAAATATATTATTAGAATCAAAACTAGAAAGTGTTGCTAAGCTAAATAAAGCAATCATGAGGACTGGAGCCAATAAAAAGTAATCTACTTTCTTAAAAAGATTTAAAAAAGAAAGCATATTATTTTGTATAAAAAAGATAAGTTAGTGGTATCAGCTCGACACTCAGTACATTTTCTTCTATTTTTTGTTTCCAAGAAAATGTAAGCATTTCTTTTCTTTCTGGTATTAAAGTATTTATCTTTCTGGTATTATAACCAACAATATTGTCTAGATTATCTTTTAAGATAACTAATAAGTCTATGTCAGTACTTATAACATCTTTGTACGGCGAAGTATACTCTATTTCTAATTTTGGAGTATTACTATTTTCAAATTTATAATCTAATAAGCTAATATTATAATATCCTAGATTAATGTAAAAATCATAATCATCTTGTACGCTCACAAATAATTTTGATACAGTTATACTTTTGTCAGTTATGCTTTTTGGCAAAACATAATCATTAATTAAAACTGGAACTTTATTATAAGTGGTTACTTTTGCTTCTTTTATTATACTATCTAACTTTTCACCATTATTGCCATATATATCAATGTTAAGAGTTAACTTTTTTGGGGATTGCTTTACATTTTTATTATCAAGTAATATCAAAAAGTCATATTTCTGATTTCCACTAGCATCAAAACCAGAGTTAAAAGCTTTGGCTAATTTTACTTCGAGTGGTATAAAAGTGTTCTTACACATTAGTTCGCAAGCGCCGCCGCAGTCTACCCCACTTTCTATATTATTTTGTTTCTTATCAAAACAAGTTGCTTTTGGGAAAATAAAATCATAAGACTTATAAAATATAAAAGATAGGATGATTAAAATAATTCCAACAATATAATATATACGCCTCCTGCTATTCCAGTCATTTTCTTTCTCACTAAAATTACTAGCGACAGGTGCTACAACGTCTGAGGTACTACTTACATACTCATCTTTTTTTTCTATACTTGCTGTACTTGTTATGATTTTATTTATTTCTGATTCCATATTTTTAATTTAATTACTCATATCTTTTACTTATTTTAATTATATCATAATTGTGATATAATATTTAAATTGGAATAACGGTAAAAAGTTAAGTTGATAAAAATGCCCAGGTGGCGAAATTGGTAGACGCACTACCTTGAGGTGGTAGCGAGGCAACTCATGGAGGTTCAAGTCCTCTCTTGGGCACAAGAAAATAAAAAATCTAACTTTAGTTAGATTTTTTATTTTGTTTAATTTTTTTATTTAAAGATTATGCACTTACCTCTTCTGAAATTTCTGTAGCAATGCTTGGCTTTGCAACATCTGCTTTTAGTTTTCTGCGAACATCACGCATAGCTTTGTCACGTACGTAATATAGTTTTGATTTACGTGTCTTTGCATGTCTTACTACTTCTATCTTATCTATATTAGATGAGTAAAGTGGGAATATACGCTCTACTCCAACACCGCTCGCTACTTTTCTGATTGTAAAAGTCCCTCCAACTTCATTACCGTGCTTTCTAGCAAGACAAAGTCCTTCGAATGCCTGGAGACGAGTTTTACCATTAGCTTCCTTGATTTTTGTTGTTACTTTTATAGTATCACCACTACCAAATTCTATAGCTGCTCTATTTTTTAAAGCTTCTGGAATATTTGTAGGTACTATACCACTTGCTATTACTGATACAGTTTCTGATGTTACTGTTGTTGTTTTTTCTTCTGACATATTTTTATTAATTAGTTAAATTTTGTTTATTTCTTATATATTAACACAAAAATTATATAGTTGCAAACTTTTCTTCAAGCTCTTTTTTAAAGTCTTGTGGCAGGTCGGATGTGATTTTTATTTCTTCTTTTCTAAGAGTGAACTCTATTTTATAAGCGTGCAGCATGCTGCGAGCTGCGAGGCTGGCACCTTTTGCTGATCCATATAAATCATCGCCAATAATCGGGTGCCTGATTGCGCTCATGTGCACACGTAATTGATGTGTGCGGCCTGTTAATGGATACATCTCAACGTAGGTGAACTTTTTATCAGCGCTCCTAGCTAATACCTTGTACTTTGTAATCGCACTTCTCTCTTCCCCGCGAAAATCTTTACTATACATATCCATAATACTTTTTTTTCTAAAGTCACTGCGTGATCTTGCCATTGGCCTGTCTATTATTCCCATATCGTCCCTGATATTTCCTTCGACTATTGCCCTATATACTTTTCTAACTTTGTGTTCACGAAAAAGATTTTTCATATCCTTAAAACTGTCAGCATTTTTACAGATTACGAGTGCTCCTGTTGTGTTCCTGTCTAGCCTATGGACTATTCCTGGGCGACCGTAATCACCAACGAGTCTTATTTCTGGATATTTTTCATATATGACGTCCGATAAAGTTGCCTCTACATTCCTGTCATCTGGATGCACCATAATTCCTGCCCATTTATTAATTATGATCACCCTTTCATTTTCAAATAAAATATCGAATTTAAAATCTTTGTACTCATCCATATCCACAAGAGGCCTGTAATCTTCTTTCTTATTTTCCACCATCACACTTTCTACGCCATCTTTTACAACAATTTCTGAATTAGTCTCTGAATTATTATTTAAATTCTCTTCGTCAAAAATACTTTCGTCAAATTTATTTACTGCAGAAATCAAGACACCTTCTTCATTATATTTCTCTGGATTATTTTTTTTATTTAACATTTCTTGGAACTCTTTGTCACCCTTAATTCCTTTTAGAGTTTTTTTATTGTCTACCGCTTCTACCTTAACGCCATGCGCTATAATAAAATTAATTTTGTCATTATACTTTCTAACCCCACGCATATTCCTTGCTTGATCTTTTTTATTAATATTTGTTCTTTTTACTTTTGCTTGCATAGATGGTGAAAATGTATTATAATATAAGCACAAATTAAATAACTAATTTATATGCATCTATAAGATATCTTACAGACATAATACATTATTTTA
>JAYTMX010000003.1:0-7592 GCA_043728155.1 bacterium | reverse complement strand
TGATTACTTAGATTTGCGTCAGGGTTATTTTTAAAATTTTCTAAACTCATAAATATATGATAACACAAAATATTAGCTTTCAAAATCTCTTATAAAGTTTTTTTGTAGTTGCACTTTCAGATCCTCCACTTTCATCTTCCTGATCTCAGATATTTTATTTATAATTACTTCTATGTTTTCTGAGCTATTAATTTTACTTACCCTCTTTCCTTCATTATCTCTTGGTACGACGTATGGACTGTCTGTCTCAGCATGGATGTATTCTAATGGAATATACTTTAATACTTCATCATACTCACGCGTGATAGTAATGACACCACCAAAAGAAAAAGTAAAGCCAATATCTATAAATCTTTGTGCTATATTTATGTCTCCTACAAAAAAATGCACGTTACCATTTGCTTTTTTATTTTCTAAAATGGGATTTGATTTACTGACTGACGAATTAACTAATTCGTAACTTTTTTCTAAAATAAAAAGCATATCTTCATAAGCGTCTACTCCAAGTGGATTATCTATTTCGTCTTTTAGGCTCGGCCTGCCGTGTATCATGAGCGGCTTATTATATTTTTTAGCCATCTCTATTTGTTTTACAAAAATATCTTGCTGCCTGTCTACTTCCCTATCTATATTTTCTATTAAGCCTTTTTCACGATCTGATTTCAAATAAAAATAATCGAGGCCACACTCACCTACGGCAACGCACTTTTTACTTTCTATTAATCCCATGTAATCTTTTTCATCAAAATCTTCATCTAGATTATCGTGCGGATGTACACCGCAAGTAAAGTACACATTTTCATATCTCTCTGCCAAATCTTTTGCTTTTGTGCTTTCTTCTAAATCAGTACCTATAGTAATTATCTTGATATTTTTCTCTATAAGACTTTGCATTCTGGTTTCTCTGTCCAAATCAAATGCCTTGTCATGCATATGAGTGTGAGCATCATATGAAAAACCTATATTATTTTTTTGATTATTTTTTGCATATTTTATACAAAGTGTAGTTACGATGAGGCCGATACCGTACCCTGCTATTACATCATATATATCATGGACGTGCAAATACAATCTAGATATTGGAATTAGTAAAAATATAGCGAAAACAAAAATGTAAACTAGGTTTTTATTTTTAGCTAAAAAAGTGTTCTTCTGACTCGCTTTTTTAAAGTGTAAATTAAAAGCATAAATAATGATAACAGTAAATACAGCAGCAATCGCCGAGTGGCCAGAGGGGAATGCTTTGCCAGCACTCTCTACTATTAACATATGATCTGGACGTGGCTTATTGATTATTATTTTTAATGTATACACTATACTCATAGTGATTAGTCCAGAACTAATCAGTAAAATATCCCAAGTTTTTTTCTTTAAAATAAATAAAACTTCTGCCAATATAAACAAAAAAGGATACATTATATTTGGGTTAAAAATTTCTGATACTAATTTCATAAAATGAAAAATATTGTCTTGCATAATAATTTAAATTAAAAATAAAAGTGAAATACCTAAAATAATCCTATATACCCCAAAAGGAATAAAAGAGTATTTTTTAACAAAAGGAATTAATAGTTTTAGGATAACAAGTGCAGTTAAAAAAGCAAAAATAAATCCGATAAATAAGTTAAGTGCATTATTATAATTAGAAATGAGTAACTCTTTATTTTTAATCATGCTATACCCGGTAGCTGCAAACATCGTAGGGACAGCTAGAAGGAATGCGTACTTGGCTATTATCTCTCTCCTGTATCTCATTATGAGTCCTGTTACTATAACAGCGCCTGACCTAGATATGCCGGGTATCATGGCAATAGACTGAGCGAAACCAAATATAATGGAATCTTTTATGTTAACTTCTCTCTCTTTTATATTTTGTTTTTTATACCAAATCTCTACTAGTATCATAAATACTCCGCCAAGCATGAGCATATACGCGATGAGTATAGGCAAAGCTTGCAATACTTTTATATAATCTTTTAATAAAAAACCAATTATAAGGGTAGGGGACACACCAATAAATAATAACTTTATAGTCTCTAATTTTATTAAATCTTTAAAATAATAAAATACAACAGCAAGCACCGCTCCGAGTTGTACTGATATTTGAAATACTTGTATAAAGCTTGAGTTCAAGTCATAGCCCAAAAAGTAATTGGTAAGTATGAGGTGGGCGGTAGACGAAACAGGTAAGAACTCGGTTAACCCTTCTATAATTCCTAGTAATAAAGAGTGTATTGTTATCATTTTAATATTATATCATAAAAAATTAAAACACATATTTCTATGTGCTTTTGTTTTTAGCTAACCAGTAGCTGAAATATTTTTTATCTCTCTAGCTATTTTTATAGCTAATTTATCTGAATCTAATCTTACCAAATGAAGTAAAAAAAGAGACATCGTGTATTGATCAAAGCACATAAATGTCTTACCCGTTATCACAGAAGTAAATTTACCTAAGGCTCTTATCTTAAAATCTGCAAGAATCTCTTTATAGACTAAGTGAAAATTTAGGATGTTACTAAGAGGAGATAGTTTATTATGTCTTTTTTCCCAAATCAGTCGGACCGCCCTATTTATCATAGTATTTTGCCAAATAGCTAATCCAAAGGATTCATTGGAAAGCTCTTCTATTTCATTAAGAGCACTTAAATCTCCAACCAAAATAATTTGTTCTATTAACTTAGATATTTCTTTTTGGCTTAACTCTCTGTCTAAAAGCTCTAAAGTAATAATTACATCAACAAAGCGACCCGTTGCAATAGACTTCTTAAGGCAATCTTCTTGCCATATTTTTGGTACTTGCAATTTTATTCGCTTAGCGAGTGTCATAGCAGCATACACATCTGCTTCTTGCACTAAGAGATGCTCAATCTCATTAACAATATCTTGAGTATTTAAACTAACTGGTCTTTGTTCTATGCCAGAGATAAGCTTTCTTACCACTGGGTCATTTACCGTATCTGAAATTTTCATAACAATCTCCTTAGGTTTGATTTAACTTAAAAGACTTACAAAATGTATTATAGCATAAGACATGTGATATAATAAATATATGACATTAAGTGAATATAAATCACAATACCTAGAATATATCGAGATTGAAAAGGGACGTAGCCAGCTCACTGTTCGTAATTATGACCATTATATATCTAGATTTATAAAATTTTTAAATGAAAACAAAGATGAAGATATTGCAAATATAAATGAAATAACAGATGCAAAGATGCGTGAGTATAGAGTATTTTTAAATAGACTAAGTGCTAATCCAAATGAAAGTGCTACAAAAGTTAATATTAAAAATAGTGTTAGCATAGTTAAAAATAAAATACCCGAGAAAACTTTGGATAAGAAAACTCAGAATTATCATATGATAGCCCTACGTGCTTTTTTCAAATTTCTTAGAAAAAGAAATGTAAATATTTACGATCCTGAGAAAATAGAATTAGCTAAAACTAGTCAGCGTGAACTGGATCTCATCACAACAAAAGAATTAGAGAGACTACTCTCCTCGCCAGACGAAAACAAAATAGATGGAAAAAGAGATAAGGCAATCTTGGAATTATTTTTCTCTACTGGACTTCGCGTATCTGAACTGTGTAACTTAGATAGAAATATAGATTTATCAAATATAGAAATGAGCATAAGGGGGAAAGGGGGTAAAGTGCGCGTAGTATTTATAAGTAGTGCTGCCAAAGACTATATTAAAAAATATTTAAAAGATAGGACAGATATGGATGAGGCGTTATTTATTGATCACAGTAAGAGAGGGGCCGCGCGCTACGCGCGCGGTGAATCCCTGCGTCTCTCAGTTCGCTCAGTCGAGCGTTGTATAGAAAAGTACGCAATACTCGCTGGCATCAGTAAAAAGTGCACACCTCACGTATTACGTCACTCATTTGCTACTGATTTACTTTATAATGGCGCAGATTTACGTACAGTACAGATGATGCTAGGTCATGCTAGCATTGCTACTACTCAAATATATACGAATGTAACTAATAAGTTCCTTCGTGAACAATTCGAAAAGTTCCACAATAAGCGTAGCTAGAAAAATATAATACAGAAAACAAAAACAAATTTCTAAAAATATTACATTTGACAATAAAATTTAAATAGTGTACTATTATAAAGCTTAGCTATTTTGCTAATATTTTCTTTTTTTAAGGAGCTCACCATGAGCAACAACAAAAACCAGCCCTTGCAAGATCCATTTTTAAATGCTTTACGGCAGCAAGATGTGCCTGTTTCAATTTATCTAATCAACGGTATTAAGCTACAAGGGCAAATAGAGTCTTTTGACTCATACATTGTTCTTCTAAAGAGCGCTGTAACTCAAATGGTCTACAAGCATGCCATATCGACGATCGTACCTGTAAATGGTTTTAAGTTTCAGCTTACTGGTAACCTTCACACCGAAGAAAAAGCTGCTGAGCAAGATCCTCGCTCAGAAGTCTCTTCTGCAGCACCAGCTACGACTTAAAAGATAAGCATTACATAGCTCTGCGTTAAAATTTCCCTTGGAAATTTTAACGCTTTTTTTATTATATACTTTTCTAGTTTAAATAAAATTAGAAATATGTTAAAATAGAATTATGAAAAAGTATTTATTTTTAATTATATTATTAGCTCTTATTGCTGGTGGACTGTATGCTTACTTTATACTCGGCAATCAATTACGCGCAGCCAGGGGCGAAGTAACTGGGAAAGACTATGTTGCAAAGTTATATAGTGACTACTCTATTGCTGGCAGTAGCTGCCAAGGAGAAGACACAAATAATGACGGATATGTTACTTGTAATTTTAGACTAAAAGAAAAAGTGAGTGCAGTAGAAAAAACTATAACCCTTCAATGCCCCACTTTGATAAAATCATTTATGGCGACTAGCTGTAAAGAGGTGGGTATTACTCTTAATCAAAATTAATGAATATTTAGTTTTGGTCTATATTGAAAAGCTTCTAATATGTGATTTTCAGTAACTTTTTCTGATCCTTCCAGATCAGCTATTGTCCTCGCCACCCTTTGCATCCTGTGATACGCTCTTGGTGATATATTTAACTGATTAGCTAATCTATTAAGTGTAGCTACCTCTGATTCCCCTAGCGCCGCTACTGAGTGTAATTCTTTCCCAGTATAATTTTTATTTAATTTATTTTTTATTTTCAGATTTTCATTTCTGCTTTTAGAAAAAATTCTGGCACTTACTATATCTTCGCGTAATTTTGGTGAGACTTTTATATCATCACCTTTTTTGCTTAATTCCTCGTAAGCTATATTTTGCACAAATACCCACAGATCAATACGGTCCATAATTGGCCCCGAGACTTTTCTTTGATACCTCTCTATGTCATGTGGCTTACAAGTGCAATCTTTTACTTTACTGCCCATATATCCGCAAGGACATGGATTCATAGCTGCGAGCAAGATAAATTCTGCTGGGAAAACTTCGCTGCCTCTTGCTCTTGAGATTCTAACTATGCCATCTTCTAGTGGTTCACGCATTGCTTCTAATGTCTTACTGTCATGTTCTGGGAATTCATCTAGGAAAAGTACACCACGGTGGGCCAGCGTAATCTCACCAGGCTTTGGTACACTACCACCACCAATAATGGAAACATAACTGCTGGTATGATGCGGGGCGCGTAGTGGCGGATGAGATATTATATCTTTGTCAGCGCCAGCTATTGAGTGTATGCCAGTAACTTCAAGGCTTTCCTCAAAAGATAAGCTGGGTAATATCCCAGTAAAGGCTTTGGCTAACATCGTCTTACCAGTACCTGGCGGCCCATAGAGGCAAATATTGTGGCCTCCAGCGGCCGCTATTGTTAGCGCTCGCTTCGCGAGTGCTTGACCCTTTACTTCACCAATGTCAGGATAATGATGCTCTTTCTTTTTGATTTCTTGTAATGGAGTTGGTATTAATTCTAGATTATTTTTAAGATATTCTATCACTTCTTTTATATTATTCACACCATATACTTGGATATCATTAATTAATGCTGCCTCAAAAGAATTAATTTTAGGTAGGAATAATTTTATCTTTTTATTTTTTATTTTACTTACTTCGGATACGGCGCGAGCGATAGCGAGCGCCCCTTTCATCGGCTGTAATTCCCCCATGAGTGACAGCTCACCCACGAAAACAAAATCCTCTATGTCCTCGCGCTTAATATCTCCAACAGAAACGAGATACGATATGGCAATAGCCAGATCAAAGACTGGTCCCTCTTTACGTATGTCTGCTGGTGCTAGTGATACTGTTAACTTGTGATTTCTACTTTTTGGACTGTCGTATCCACTATTCTTTAATGCCGCGTGTACACGCTCTTTACTTTCTGCTACTGATTGGTCAGGTAATCCAACAATGACAAAGCTGTATACTCCTGTAGTCACGTCAGTCTCAACACTAATCGGTACACCGCTAAGTCCTGATACCTGCGCGCTATATACTCTGGATACTTTCATATTTGTTTTGATTTTTAATATACTTATTAGAACTTTATATTTTTAATCATAACATTATAAATAAATATATTTATAAACTAATTAACAAAAAGTAAGTGTGAATGTATGTTATAATTAAATTATGAAAAAAATAATTAATTTCTTTGCAGATAATAACCTAGTAGCACCGAGTCTCATACTTAGCATCGCTATAATAATATTTAGTTTTAATATTACTGGTAGTGCTAATAATTTTGCCAATAAAGCTGATAGTATAACTGTAACAGGATCGTCTGAGAGATTAGTTGTTAGTGATACCGCAAAAATGATTGTAACCATAAACTCAAAAATAATGGGAACAAATGCAAGGGCGCTAGCTGAAAAAAATATACAAAATAATATAAATACTCTTAAAAAATATTTAAAAGATAACGGCACTGAAGAGTTAAACATAATAGAAAACCCTTCTAGTTATATGCCTATCTGTGCTCTGTCTAATCAGGGTTATGAAAATTGTTCTCTTGGTGAAGTGGGGGCAAGTGTCACTCAAAGTATTATTATAAATACGAATGATATTAAGAGTATAGAAAATATTTCTAAAAAAATTAATTCTGATCTAGCTAATATAAGCATATCTCAAGCAACAGAATATTATTATAATAATCTTAAAAATATAAGAGCTGACATGCTAAGCGAGGCTACTAAAAATGCAAAAGAAAGAGCAGTGAGCGTAGCTAGTGCAGGAGGAGCTAATATAGGAAATATAATGTCACTTTCTTCTGGAGTATTCCAAGTAACAACTACTAACAGCGTAGATTATGATGGGGGTGGTGCATATGATACAACTAGCATAGATAAGAAAATAACTGCGACTGTAAAAGCGAACTTTTCTATAAAGTAGTTACATACACCTGCACTCTTAAAAACTATATAGATATAAATCATAAGCCATTTAATTTTTAGAAGACCTGATTCACGTCTAGAAAGACTAAAAGGCTTATGTTTTACCTATTACTATCTTTTACTTGACTTATATATTTATATATGTTATTGTTTATAAATGAACACAAATTTACAAAAAGTAAATACAATAGAAAGTTTGTTGAAAATTAACACAAAATACTTTATAAGCTTATTTTTAATGGCTTTT
>JAYTMX010000002.1:0-10842 GCA_043728155.1 bacterium | reverse complement strand
GAGACTCATGAGTCAGGCATTACGTAAATTAACTGCAATCGCTCATAAATCTAAAACAGTGATTATATTTATCAATCAGATACGCATGCAAATAGGTGTAATGTTCGGTAACCCAGAAACAACGCCGGGCGGAAAAGCGTTAAAGTTCTATGCCAGTGTCCGTATAGATATACGTAAAATAGCTCAAATCAAAAAAGGAGAAGACGTGGTAGGAGCTAGAACAAAAGTTAAAATAATTAAAAATAAAGTAGCCGCGCCATTTAAGGTTACTGAGTTCGATATTATCTACAACGAAGGAATTTCAAAAGAAGGAGAATTACTAGCGTTAGGTGAGAAGTTCAAACTGGTAAGTAAAGCCGGACAAAGTTATATGTATGGTGAAGAAAAACTGGGACGTGGTTATGACGCCTCACGTACATTCTTACGTGAAAATCTAACTATCAGTAAGATGTTAGAAGACGAAATAAAAGTAAGATTTGAAAAAGGTGATACTGTAGAAGCTGGCTCAGTTGATCCAGAGGAGAACGAAGAACCAAGTGAGGAGTAATAGTTCTAAGTAAAATAAGTTTTTAAAAAGAAAACAAAATACAAAAAAATATGAACTTGTTTTTGTAAATACTAATTAATAAAAAATAAGCGCGACCTTCGGTCGCGCTTTAGTTTCTACACCTTAATTAAATTAAAATCAAGCTTGATTTCGTATTTGTATTTTAAGCAAATAGAAATTGCATTAGAAATAATGGTTAACGCAACATCTTTAGTGTATTCACCAAATTGTGTACCAGTGCCATAAACTGCTGCTTTTTTTAAAATTGAATATGCTACTTTCTTCTCCAGTAAAAGAGCTCTTGCCATTTCATCGCTGAAATTTTCCCAAACAATGACACCATTAAGAATTCCACCTGATCTTGATATTCTTATGCTATATGTGTCTGGCTTTATGTTTTTCAGAGAAAGAATTGGTTTTTGATTTCTTTCAATAACATTCATTAAATTCTCCTGTTTAGTTTTAAGGGTTGAATTGAAATTTTATTGTAGCATAAAAAATATGAAAACAAAAACTCTATATTTAGACTAATTTAGTAAAAGAAAAGACGACTAAAACTGATTTACGACACGCAGGTCACCACTATAAAGTGCTCGTATATCATCTATTCCATACTTAAGCATGGCTAATCTATCTACACCGCAACCAAAAGCAAAACCTTTATACTCTCTTGGATTAATACCGCATGATTCTAAAACTTTTGGATGTATCATCCCGGCGCCTCCAATTTCTATCCATCCAGCACCGCGACATACAGAGCAATTTTCTAATTTATTTTTCTTTCCAGTGCCGTTACATTTAAAACATTGCATATCGAATTCATTGCCCGGCTCTACAAAAGGAAAATACGAAGATCGCAGCCTAACATTAAGTGACCCTACAAAATATTCTGACAAAAACTTTTGTATCACTCCTATCATCATGGCAAGCGTAGCATCCTTAGCAACGTACAACCCTTCTACTTGGTGGAACTGCGCCTCGTGTGTTGCGTCTGTCGCCTCATTACGGAAAACTTTTCCAGGACAACATATGGCTATCGGCATAGACAATCCCTCTTTTACATACTTTTCCATAGTTCTGATTTGCATGTTACTAGTGTGCGTGCGTAATACATAACCCATTGCATCGCCGTGTTTATCTTCTCCCCTTTTATCCTTAATCCAAAAGGTGTCCTGCATATCACGCGAGGAGTGATTCTTGGCCACGTTAAGTGCATCAAAGTTATGCCACTCATCGTCTAGCTCTGGGCCGTCTACAGTGTCAAAACCAAGACTGGCAAATATTCTACTTAAATCATTAATAGCTAGACTAATTGGATGTACATGAGAATTCTTCATATTATAATTATAGCACATAAAATATCTCACACAAAAATCAAAAATAAGAATAAAAATCGTATTAAAAAATATTTGACTATATTATATATTAATGTTAATATATAATTTCAGTTTTATTTCAAAACTCAAAAGAAAGGTAACTAAAAAATGGAAACAAAAAGCTCGATAAGAGGTCAAGAGGGTTTTATTCTTGTGTCGAACGTATTTGATCTAGGAAATACTAGAAAAAAGATAATACCACCAACAACAAAAAGTGGCTTATTCAGCGCAGATGGGAAAAAGGTTTCCCCTGAATACTTTAAGCTCGCAATATTTTGTGAAGATCAGACTACTCGTCTTCATATATCCCTAAGGGGTTCACATCTTGCAGATAACTGCATATCAAACAAGCTTGTAAAGGCTAGCTCTACCATAGAGTTTCATCCGATGGGAGGAGCTCCTGTAATTTACTTGTATATAAAATATGTAAAAAAAGATGAGGAGACAGGAGAAATAACTTATGATGTAACCCAAGGTAATAGAACAATGGGCGACAGGCATATCAAAGTATTCCAAGTGAATACATAATCTTAATAAAATAAGAAAATAGGCAATATATTTATGTTGCCTATTTTAATTTGTCAATATTCCTTTATTTTTATAATTTGCTATAATTATTATATGCAAAATAGTGTACAAGATATCTTAAAAAATAATTTATCAAAAAATATTATTAACTCACCACTATCTAAGACTAATATAATTCCAATCATCGCTATAGACGGACCATCAGCAAGTGGCAAAGGGACAATATCCAGAAAATTAGCTGAATACTTTAATTTTAATTATTTGAATAGCGGCTCACTATATAGACTAACCGCATATATAGCCAAAAATAAAAATATAGATTTTAAAAATGAAGACGAGATAGTAAAGATAGGAGCAAATTTGTCTCCTATTTTTTTGGGTGAAAAAGTTTTAATTGACGGTATAGATATTTGGCCAGAAATAAGTAAAGAAGGGTCTGGAAAGTTAGCGGCAGAGATTAGCCCCATAATAGAACTAAGAGAAACACTATTTACATTTCAGAGGTCACAAATAAAAAATCCAGGACTGGTTGCCGAAGGACGTGATATGACTAGCGAAGTATTTACAGATGCAAAAATAAAAATTTATCTTGACGCAACCCCAGAAGTACAAGCAAGAAGAAGACTGAAAGATGAGCAAGATAAAAATATAAATACTACCTATGAAGAATTATTAGAATCTATGCGAAAAAGAGATTATGTTGATAAAAATAGAAAAATGGGGGCACTAAGAATAGTCCCAGATGCATTATATATAGATACTAGTAATTTAAATAGAGAAGAAGTTTTTGAAATAGCTAAAAATTATTGCGAAAAAATATTAAATAAAAAATAAAATAACTAATTTTTAGAAAACCTGACTAAAGATAAATAAATATAAACTATACAATTTTGAAAGACCTGACTGCCGTCTTAAAAATTGTATAGTTTATATTTATTTAAATCAAAGTCATTTTTTAAAGAGAATACTTTTGCATTATTTCTTCTTCTACTTCTTTTTTGTCACGACCGTACTTCATAGAACTTAATTGCATTAACTGCTCGGCGACTTCTTTATTGCCACGACTGTTATATGGCACATGTATTGAAAATGGTTTTTGCGGTGTCCCATTATTAAGTATTTTTACATATGAGTTAAGATTTTCTATTTTCATAATATCTGATGCAGTGAATGTAGGTGCGAATTGCTTTTCTAAAAACTGAGCATCGTCAGGGCCAACACGGCTGATACACATGTTACCAACATTACCAAAGACAGCGTCCTTAATATCATCTGGTAATTGACCTAAGTATTGATGAGCTATGTTAAGTGACAGTCTATACTTTCTAGCTTCTGAAAGAATAGAAGCAATACTAGGAGTTACTACGTTCTGGAATTCATCAAGATACAAATAAAAGTCTGGCCTCTCAATACTGTTAACACGAGCAAGGGCCGCCTGGGCGAACTTACCTATGAGTATCATGCCTATGAGGTTAGCGTTAATCTCACCTAGTTTCCCCTTACTAAGATTAACTAAAAATATCTTTTTCTTATCCATAATCTCGCGGATATTAAAAGATGAAGTCTCCTGAGCTACTATTGGTCTCATAATATCATTAGTTAAGAATGGATCTATTTTACTATTAATAAATGGAACCCAGTTAGATAATCCCTGCTCCCCTGTTGTTGCTTCGGCATTTTTCCAATACTGATGTATCATCGGGTTTTTGCATTTTGATAATTTATAATCACGAAAATCTTTGTCAGAGAGAACTCTAGAAATTTCTAATAAAGTATTACCACTCTCTGGATGCTCCATTACTAATTGTGTTGCATTACGAAACATTGCCTCGAACCCGGCACCACCGCTAGTCTTCATATCAAAAAGCTTGTTAAATATACCGAGTAGTTCATTTATAACGAGTGTCTTAAGTTCTGGGAATTCCCTATCATACTCGAGCATATTTAACCCCATTGGCCTATCTGGATTACCTGGGTCAAAATATATTACATCGTCGTAACGCTCTGGTGGGACATTCGCCAGTATTTCCTTTACATCATCACCATGAGGGTCAATCATGCAGCAACCATCACCATTTAATATATCTTGTATTATTAGATTCTTAAGCATAACTGTCTTACCTGTACCAGTCTGACCGAGCACATACAAATGCCTCACTCTGTCCTCGCGTGCCAGATGTATTGGAGTTTTAATATCCCGGAATTCATTGTGTCCGATTAAGACCCCATCAACAGACAAGTCTAACGGCGCAGGAGCAGTTACCATTTTACTGGTCTTAACCTGTATAAAATCTTTTACATATCCCGGTATGTGATAGATGGTAGCGAGTTCGCTAATATTAAGCGGCATAGACTCTTTGTCATTCCACAATCTGTAAGTGAATTCATGAGTTTTTTCTGTAAGATTCTTAGTGTCGTACTCATCAAATCTAATATAGTTACCATTATTTTCTGTATACTGACGGAAACTAGCCTTCATATCATTCATTATACTTTTCGCTCTGTCTAGTGTTGTTGAGCTGGTATATAATCTAAGATTAGTATCAACTATTGTGGCTGACAATTTTTCATTAATTAACTTTATACGCTCACCATCAACATATGTTTTTTCTTTTTCATTCTTAATTTTATCTGTTCCGTTTATTGCTTGCTTGAGACCAATTATGGCGCCACCAAAAAATGTCTCGCGATTAAGGGCGCGCTTAAAACCATCTCCATCATTTTGCATATTATCTAGTATCTTTCCATACTCTTTTTTGAATCTAGAGCCGGACGGCTTGATTAATAATTGCATGGCAGCACCTTCACCCTCTTTTGAAATTTTTGCAAAAGAGTTAATAAGCACAGTGATTGGATCTCCTTCTATATTTTTATAAGTCTTGATAGGCAATATTGGATTCTCATGCTGACTACCGATCGCTGCTACCTGATAACCAGTATCGTGAAATATATTATAATCTTCCTTTTTAGGCTTAACCTCAATGCCTGGAAAGTATCCTTGCAGAGTCTTTTCTAGTACTGCCTCAACTTCAAACGGTACAGCAATATAAAACACTACCTCGTTGGAACCATTAGCAATCGAAATCTCGAGACTGTAGTAATTGTTTTCATTATTATCGCTACTGTTAGCAATACTTTGTAATGCTGAGTATAATTGCTCCATTAATTGTATATATTGTTTTGGGTCTTTTTTATCTAGCCCCGGATCATATGGTGGTGGCACTATTTCAAATAATTTTAAATGCATAGCTTTCCATTCTGCTTTTTCAATATTTTTAAATACATTTTCTTGACCACTAATAAGATAATTAATTAAGAATTTATGAAAGTCATCTTCTATTTCTGGCTTATTTAACTTTTGGGCTATCTCCATCGCAAAGCGCACCCCATCATCTTGCATTATGCTCGCCAGCTCCATCACTTGCTTAGTAGTATTTTTAGTATTAATGGATTTTAAAACTTCTATAATATCTTTTCCGAGTGCCGCATGATTATTAGTATACACCTGACCAAGACTCTTTTCACTGTGTTCTTTTACTGCTGACGCGGCATGTTCTAATGTAGTAACACTACGCGGCATGTTTTTCATAGCGAGTTCCTTTTCTTCTATCTGACGACGCAGATAATTAATTTCTTCTTCTGCACTAGAAAACTTTGTATTACTAATATTTAAGTTAGATGATTTTCCCTCATCACTAACATGAGTATTAATATTTTCAAAGCTGCTAATAGTATTTAGACTAGGATTCATAATAAAATTATAGCACAAAGAGCTAGACTTTATTATCTTGTAATACCCATTTATTTTCGGATTTGAATAAGAATTTATAAACTGCAATAAAAATAAAAAGTGGAGCAATAAATGGGTAAGCTAAAAAGTAAATCGCAAAGTTAGGTAATATAGGTGTCTTGTCCTCAGCCATACTGCGAGATACGAGAAGCACAAAAGCGAGTATGGTTAACAAAAATACAGTCTGAAATAAAAATACGTCAACAGTAATATAAAATGGATCTAAATTAAGTTTTGGAATTCTCACGCCTACCGCTAAAAAGTTTTCAATTTTTATATACCAGATTTGTATTAGCTTAATATAAGTAAAGCTGACGGCATACAAAACATAAAAAATAAATACAGCAGCAACAGGTAAAGTAAATAATCCAAAGTGACCGTATTTTTTCTTAAAAAACATATCACGGTAATCCCAAGCATTTTCTAGGAATCCACGTATCCACCTAACACGCTGCTTGATAAGACCGCTTAGAGTCGATGGTCCAACAGTATACACGTACGCTTTGTGCGCATTAGCTATCTTGTAATGATTTTTATGCAGGCGTAATGTCATCTCAAAATCCTCAGCATTATGTGCTGCTTTGTAATCACCAAGATTGTCGAACACTTCTTTTCTAAAAACTGAAAATGGTCCGGGCATTACTTGTATCGCGTCTATAGCACTGTATGCTTTCCTCCAAAAAATAGACAGCATATACTCAACACTTTGAGCTCGCTGCCAAAAAGTTTTGACTTCACGTAATTGCATACAGGTTGCGAGTGCCATTATTTTTTTATCTTTAAAATACTGAGAAGCGATACGCATAGAGTCAACATGCAAAGTCGAATCAACATCGAGGCATGCCACCAGATCACTAGTCACATATTTTAACCCAGTGTTCATAGCATTATGTTTACCCTGCTTTTGTTCAAAAATATATTTTATTCTTGAATCTAAATCCATCTCTTTTTCTAGAATTTCTTTTGTGTTATCTGTACTGTTATTATCTAAATAAAATATCTCTATCTTATCTTTTGGATAATCTAAATCCTGTATCGACTTTATAGTTGTAGTGATATTTTTGCCCTCATTCCAACCAGGGAGCAAGAAAGTTACACTAGGAAAATATGTAAAATCCATCTTCTCTTCTTGCTTCATTTTCTTTTTATTAGAGAGAAAATTATAAAGCATGAATACCTGAAAATAAAGGGATATAAAAATAAAGGGATAAAGTATAGACTCAAAGAAAGTAGAAAAAGGAAAGGAAAGAGATAAGTTGCCTAACATGAATTATTTTCTTATTGTGCCAGTATTAGTTGCACTTTTAATTTTATTTTTAATATTATCTAGGCTTGTTGTTGCGACCTCTTTGTTAGACTTTACATCTTCTGTACTTGTCGCCTCTTTTAAAGTGTCTGGGAGTAAAGCTTTTAATTCATCTAGATTTTTCAGTCCATAATAAGCTTTGTCCTCGACTACTAATATTGGAAAATTACTATTACTGATTTCTATTTTGTATATCTTCTTCATTGTGTCTATCGGGGCAAGCTGCAAATCGTAATCAAAAGTATAAACACGTAATTCTGGAAAAGTATTACGCAGTTCTGACAATACTTCAGCCTGCTTGCCGCAATCATCACACATTCCTTTTTTATTAGAATACATATATATTAAAAATATTGGTTTTTTGCTTTTACCACATTTGTCTGCTATTTTTTTGCCAACAAGATAATCTTTTATTTGAAGTAGTGAGTAATACTTTTTTAAATACTTTACAGTCTCATTATCATTGCCTAATTGGCTTTCAGTATAGGTTAGCTTATCACCTAATTCATTGATTTGTGTTGATACAGGATTAAAGTTATCCTCATTACAAGATATTTCTTTTAACAAAAATTGAGTCTCATTAGAAAGTATGTCTACTGCTATGCTGTTTTGGATATTGCTAAGTGATTCTACTTTTTTATTTGAAAAGTAAGCAGATACGTAAAATGCCGTAGCAAAAATTGATATTGTTATAACTAGGGAGATTATATATTTGGAGTAGTCTAATTTCATATCTTTCTATTTAAAAAAATTAGTGAGCCACCTGTCAGAATCGAACTGACGACCGACGGTTTACAAAACCGTTGCTCTACCAACTGAGCTAAGGTGGCTTTTCTCGTACAAATATAATAGCATAGTTTACATTCAAAATCAACAGTAGTATAATATATATGTATTAATAAATATAAAAAATAATAAGAAAAAATATACAGTATATGTTAAAAGATTTTGCTCACTTTATACGTGAAAAAGGAGTTCTAGGACTCGCAGTTGGACTTGTAGTTGGTGCTGCTGTTACAAAAATAGTAGCCTCACTAGTTGAGAGCTTTGTAACACCCTTAGTTGGATTATTAGTTGGTGCTGCTGGAAATTTAAATGAAATGGCATTCACATTCATGGGGGCAACATTCAAATATGGATTATTTATTTCTAACTTAATAGACTTCTTAGCAGTAATGCTTGTAGTTTATCTAGTATTTGTAAAATCTCCACTAAATAAAATCGATAAAAAAGTATAATAAATTTTTATCTTGGTGTGTAGATATTATCTACATAAAAAAAGAAAACGCGTCGCACAAATTTGTGCTCGCGTTTTTGATTTTCATAATTCTATTAAGCCAAATTAATAGCTTGTAGGAGAATTACCTCTTGGGGAAAAGATTATCTCTTTTCTCTCTTTAGGAGGATTTGCGAATACTACAGAGTTCCACTTATTAATCAGATGATCTCTGATGGTAAATGGTTTTGTCCTCTTGCAATTACACATTAGCCTGTACACAACTACCTGTTCAGAAAAAGAGACTTCTTTTAACAGTTCTGGCTCTACATTGCAGCAAAGACATTTTCTCAGTTTGACTTGTGATTTCTCTTTTCTCTTAAAAAGATTCTTTAAAAAAGAGATCGATGACGATGGTGTTACTGCATAATAAATTATGAGCACACAACCGATTAATCTCATTGGCCACAAAACAAAAAAATCTGTTACTCTGTCCCATGCACTTGGTTTATTTTTGTACATTTTAGTACGCTCCTTAATTATAGATTAAAAATATCGGTAAAATTACCTCAAAATTAATATAGCATACTTAGTAATAATTTGTCAAATCTATATTTTTATGTTATAATTAGGCTTGATTTTAAACATCTAATTACACTTAATATAAAAATAAAGAAAACATATGGCAGTAGAAAAACAAGTACCAATACACGGTGAGACACTTCTTAGATTCGAGGATATACATTTTGGTTATGATGAAAATAGACCTCTACTAGAAGAGACGACTTTTTCAATACGTAAAGGTGCGAAGCTTGTACTCATGGGTCCAAATGGTGCCGGCAAGTCTACTATTTTTAAATTAATCATGGGTGTCATAAAGCCATGGGAAGGGCGCGTAATCACTGATAAGAAATTAAATATTTCTATCGCTGAGCAATATATTCCTCATGAAGAGTGGCACTTACCCGTACTTGAATATTTTCAAAAAGCTTTTGACGAGAAGATTTATGACATCGAGCCACGTGCCAGAAAGATACTGGGTGAACTTGGCTGGATGATACCACTAGATAAAGAAATTAAAGACCTTAGTGGCGGACAAAAAGGACGCCTACTAATCGCCAAGTCACTAATTTCTAATCCTGACATAGTGCTAATGGATGAACCAACTAATAATCTAGATAAGCAAGGAGTAAAGGAGCTGACTGATTACATGAAAAATTATACAGGTACAGCTATTGTTATTTCCCATGATGAGAAATTTCTTAATGATTTTTCACATGGAATAATTTACGTTAATACTCAGTTTTTAAAAATAGAACAATATGTAGGTAATTATTTTAAAGCAATAGAAGAAATCGAAAAGAAAAAAGAAGCTGAAAGAAAAGTTAATGCTCAGCTAGACAAAGAAATACAAGAAAATAAAGATAAAGTTAATTACTTTGCCCTAAAAGGAGGTAAGATGAGAAAGCTGGCGAGTAAGTTACGTGATGAGATTGACGAGATGGAGGACAGTAAAGTGGATGAAAGAAAAGATGACAGAACCATTAAAAAGTTTATCATCAAAAATTCTGATGAGTTGAGCGGTAATGTAGTTGAGATCAGAAATATAGAACTTATGGTGGGTGGTGATAAAAAAGACTTCCCTGTTGAGATAAACCTAAGAAAGGGAGATAAACTACAACTAGTCGGACCAAATGGAATAGGTAAAACTACTTTCTTCAACCTATTTGATAAGCCAAATGCAAAAGGAATTAAGCTGGCCAATAATCTAAAAGTTGGCTATTACAGACAAGATTTTTCAACACTTGATTTTAATAAAACTGCTTATGATGAGCTGGCTAAAATATTTAAAAGATTAGATGATCAAAACCTGCGTGCCATTGCTTCTGGGTTTCTAATTGGAGGCAAGGAATTAGCGACTAAAATTGGCGCGCTAAGTGAAGGGCAAAAAGCACTCTTAATGTGGGCATATATAACCATGAGTGAGCCGGGAGTACTGATGATTGATGAGCCAACTAATCACGTTAACTTTCGCCACATTCCAATCATAGCAGAAGCCATTAAAAATTATACCGGCGT
>JAYTMX010000001.1:0-2647 GCA_043728155.1 bacterium | reverse complement strand
GTCTGACATCCCTTTAATTAGCATCTCGCGTATTTCAGGACTTGCTTTACTTATCTCGGCACTTGCTTTGTTTTGTTTAGCTTTTACTTCTTCAACTTTACTCATGAGTTCCACTCTCTCTGCGTCAATTTTAATTAATTCTTCCACATCAAAATTAATTTTTTTCTTTTTTGCAGCCATCGCAACGAGCTCTTTATTCTCTCTTATGAATTTAATATCTAACATAAACTAGTTCCTACTAAATGAATGCTCAACGTGACCGTCTTTGTGTATAATTATCATATCATTAAAACCATCTTGATCTATATCTATAATCTGTACTGTCTCTGGATTATATACAGTTTTTGGAGAGTTGGTTAAAACACTTTTATTAGAAGCATTTCTATTAGTAGTATTTTCTTTTTTATCCATAGCAAAAGTAGTAAGCGTAGCTGTGAGTGATACTGCAACAATAAGAAAAGCTGCTGCTTCTACGTCGTGTACTAATATTTCTTTTAAATGATTTTGTAATTTGGTTTTTAACATGATATTTATTTATAACTCTATTATACTATTTTTTTATATATTAAGTAAATAGCTGTAAACACAAAAAACTAAGTCAAGACGTTTTCTTTCCGGCTCGCATGCAGGGTTGCGCCTCGTACCTCGGCGCACAGCACGCATAAAAGCAAGTGAGTATCTACCTTTCTTTTGTTTCCATTTTCATCTATATAATTCTCATCCATATCATAATAATCCTCAGTCTTTTCTTTACAATCAGCACAGGTTCCGATTATTTTCCTGTCACCTCCAAAATGCATAGTAACGCGCTGATCAAAAGTATAAAGTGTTCCAAGCCAATCATCCCCTGGGAATTTCTCCATATACGAATGTATGCCATTATAGAGCTGATTAACATTTGTAAATCCCTGATCGACAAGGTATGCCGCCATCTTTTCGCAGCGTACGCCACCAGTACACACGGCAACTATTTTTTTATCTTTATGTATTCTTAGTTTTTCCATTACTTCTGGAGTAACCAGGTCACGACTATTTTTAAGGCCAATATCTACTGTATTTTTGAATTGCCCACTTGCTAATTCATAATCATTACGCATATCTACGACTACAAAGTCTTCATTATTTTCATACATCTTTTTTAATTCATCTGCCAACATATGCCTCGCAGTATTTTTCCTTGGGTCAATATGCTTTGGGAATTTTGTACCTACAATTTCATTTCTAACTTTTACAGATAATTTTGGGAAAGCGTTACCGGTGCCGCTACTTAACTTAATATCCATATTTTTAAATCTTTTATCTTTTTTAATAAAAGCAATATATTTTTCTGTATTTTCTAATGTCCCCTCAACAGTACCGTTAATTCCCTCTTCTGCTATTATAATTCTACCTTTTAAGTCTAACACTTCACATACAGATCTGTGTATTTCCATCATTTCTTTTGCATTATCAATCGTTACATATTTATAAAAGAGTAAAACCCTAAATGAATTAGCAAAAATTTTATTATTATCTGACGTCATATATTTTTAACTTGTGTACCCTTTACAGATACCAACTGTTCTTACGCACACTATAACACATATTAATAAAAATTACGACTAAAAATTAGGTAAAATAAAACCCCACCGAAACTGTATCGGTGGGGTGCAGAGAATTTGACTTTGACATCATACCCTGGACACTTTGGTAATAACCTGAGGTAGTGACCTCCTCAAAAGAATCAAAAACTAACTAACTAACTAACTAACTAACGCCGGTGGCCAAAAATCATGAAGTTGCCACTACCTGCTGACAGCGTGAGTCTGAGGTGCTTTCAGTCGAGGAGGCGGCCGGGGCGATGTGAGACATGATAGCGACAGCTTGTGCGAGGGACATGAGAGTTTTTTTCATGATATTCTCCAAAAAAATTAATGAAAGGACAAGTGTAACTTTGAAATATTAAGAATTGAATCTTTTGTTATCTGATTGCACTTCTGCAAATTAGCAACATATTTCTTAATTACTTTTATAGTATAGCAAATACAAAATATTTATCAAGTGGTTAAAACTGTGTTTATTTGAATTATCTAAAAATATCAAAGAAAGTCACTGTAATCATTAGTCCGATTAAAAATAAGAATCCGATTAGGTTAGCATAATATTGAAAATTAAGATTAATCTTTCTTCTACTTATTCCTTCGTAAATTACAAATAAAAATCGTCCACCATCAAGTGCCGGTAATGGTAATGCATTAAATACCGCGAGGTTAATAGAAAGTAACGCCATAAATGAAAAGAGAGATTGCCATCCGGCGGCGCTAGCGCCGCCGGCCATCTTGGCTATTCCCACTGGCCCACTAAGTGAGCTTAGAACATTTTCTCCGCTAAATAACTTTGAAAATATATCTATCATGCCCAGCACGGTTAATTTTGTATACTCTACAGTTTCTGATATACCTTTTGAAAAAGAGTCGACAATATTTAATTGTACTTTTTCGCCATATATTACACCCATGCCTACACTTTTTTTATCATTACTAATTCCATACACTGCGCGCACAGTGCTAGTGACCACTTCACCTGTTTTTTCTTTTTTAAATACAATTGTTATATCGGCTTCATTATTTTTCTTTACAAAGTCTACTACACTACTTACGCTTTTCAT